>CAZFMU010000011.1:0-21099 GCA_964520165.1 uncultured Salinarchaeum sp.
CCCGTACCGGGGTCCGGATCATCGCGTTGCGCCGTGGCGAGGAGTGGCTGTTCAGTCCTGGTCCGGACACCACGATCCGAGTCGATGATGTCGCAATCATGCGTGGTCCCGGCGATGGGATCGCCACGGTCAAAGAACGCCTAACCGGCGAGCCATACCGGCCGCCGACAGACGGCGAGCCAGCCATCGATGACCTCGAACGCGCGGTCGACACTATCGTCCATATGAAGGATCTCTCGGAGCTGTCGGTTGATCTGGCCTACAGCAGCGTGCTCTTCGGAAGCACGGAGCTCGCCGAGGAGGTTCGAAACATCGAGGTCGAGGTCGACGCACTGCTGTCGCGGTTCGAAGCATGGGTTCTTGAGGCCGCCAGTGACGCCGAGGACCCGGTGGCGTTGCGAGGACTCATCCATATCGGAACAAGTGCCGAGAGCATCAGCGATGCGGCCGTCGACATCAGCGAGGGGGTCTTCCGCGACATCGACGTGCACTCAGTTGTGCGGTTGGCCGTCCAGGAAAGCGATGAGATACTCACTCGGATCGAAGTGCAGCGGGGGAGTCAACTTGAGGCGACCCCGATCGACGCCGATCTGTCGGCGGTCGATCCGACGATGCGGGTTATCGGCGTTAGGCGACCTGGCGAAGGATGGATCGTTGGGGGTGATCTCAAGGTGACCGCCCAGGCCGGTGATGTCCTCATCACGAAGGGAACTCGAGCGGCCGCCGAGCGGATTGAGGCGCTCGCCGGAGCGTGACTCAACCCGACACCTCAAGCACCCAGGCAGCAATCGCGAGGAAGATCACCATCCCGAAGACATCGACGATGTTCGTAACAATCGGGATGGTCGTATCGTCGGGATCAATCCCCAGCCGGTAGGAGAGGTACGTCACGAGCAGACTCGCAACGATTCCGATACCGGTGATCAGGAGTCCACTACCGAGCGAGATAACGAGGAGCTCACCGAGCCCAAGTTGAGCGCCGACGGCCAGACCGATGAGCCACGTGCCGACAGCAAGCGCGATAAAGACGGTCACCGCGAGACCGACGATGGCACCGATATTTGCCCAGAGCATCCGATCGCCCAGATCGAAGCTTGCCGTCCCGAGGTGAAGCCGCGTCGATAGTCGCGAGGCCAGGATCGCACCGAGGTTGCCGCCCATGCCGATCATGGTCGGGACCATCACCGCCAGCAAGGCGAACTCCTCAAGCAGAGCTTCGGCCGCATCAAGTGTCAGCCCCGCCCAGAGGACAATCACCGAGAGGACGATCAACAGCGGGAACATATGGCCGACGATCCGGCGGATGCGCCAGGAATCGGTCGTTGGAGCATCAACCATTATGGCCCCACCCCGAGGGCGAGGATGGCCGGGAGGCGATCAACGGCGAGCACGGCGAGAAATAAAAAGAGCATGCCAAAGACATCGCCCAGAGTCGTGACGATCGGACCGACAAGGTTGTCCGGATCGTATCCCAGCCGGTAGCCGGCGAAGATCAACCCGAGGAGGCCGGCGATCATCGTTACCGACGTGAACAGTCCGGCAACAAAGAGGATCACAAGGAAGACACTTAGTGGGGCAACTGGCCGCCCGAGAAGTCGCAGGACACCCCACGAAAGGAGCGCGATGACGACCGATACCCCGATCGCGTTGATGAACGAGGCAATAACGGCACGCACGAGCCGTTCATCACGGGAAAACCGGGGTTCGATTAACCCCTGGTGAAGGCCACTCGAAATGCGTCCGCCGAGTGCGCCATAGACGTTGCCACGGGTGGCCAGAAAGACCGGGACCGCGACCAGCAACCCGGGAAACGTGTTGGCATAGGGGACCAAGGCATCTAAGACCGCACCGGCAAACAGGCCGCCGAGAAGGGTGATCCCGAGCACGGGGAGTGACTCGCGGTAGATGCGCCAGGCCACCTCACGAGGCTCCATACTCGACGTGTGGTCCAACGGGGACAAAAAACTGCCCGCCAGCGCCGATGTCCGCGTCAGTCCTCTGTGTGGACGCCGCCATAGTCACCAACCCCGACGCTCATCACCGGCCGGTCGGTGCCAAGCAGGACCGACTGGGTCGTGCTCCCGAAAATCACCTTGCCGGTTGGGCTCCGCTTCCGTCGCGAAACGCAGATGAGGTCGACATCCCGCTCGTCGGCCGTCTCGATGAGTGCCGTCGCCGGTTCGATGCTCCCCTCAACGAGCTCGGTCTCAACCCCCTCGGCCTCAAGCAGTTCCTTGACACGCCGGACCGCGCCAACCTGACCGACGGAGGCTCCCTCTGGATTGTCGCCAAACGCGTGCATGAGCAACGCGGTGACCGATTCGGACGCGTTCGGCAAGTTAGCGACCGCACGTGCCTGTGATTTTGCGCGTCGTTCGTCCGTGTCGATGCCGACGAGCACCCGGTACATGTCTGTCGGTTACACAGGGAAGGGCAAAGATGTCTTCCTTGGGATGGGATCAAGGGGAAATGGCCAGCTGGCCGAGATAGCTCTCCTCAAGCACCGCCTGCTGGGCGGCCGCCGCCGCATCAAGGGGATAGGTGTCGGCAATGTGGACGCTGAGGCGGTCGGTAGCCATGAACTGGGCGACACCACCAAGCGGGTCCCGGAGATCAGGCGTGTTAAACATACTCATGAAATGATAAGAGACATCCTTCGAGCGGGCGACACCGTCGTCGCTGAAGCCCGGATCTGGGCGGTTCTCACCGATGCCAACGACCCGTCCGCCGGTTGCGGCAACATCGGCGTCGAACTGCAGATACTCATCGAGACGGTGATCAAGCACCACATCGACCCCACCGTCGGCCGCCTCACGGACCGCTGACGCAAGATCATCGCGCTCGTAGTCAAGGACGACGTCCGCACCGAGATCAGCGAGGGTGTCGTGATACGTCGGCGCCGCTGTTGTGATGACGGTTGCCCCCATCGCGGCAGCAATCTGGACGGCCACGTGACCGACACCGCCGGCGCCTCCATGGACAAGACAGGACTCCGCCGGATCAAGGGCGGCGTGATCGACCAACGCTCGCCAGGCCGTACAGCCAACAACACCCGCTGCTCCGGCCGTCTGCAGGTCAACGTCGCCGGCAAGCGAAACGAGGCGGTCGGTCGGGACAACGGCGTACTCGGCGTACGCTCCCTGGTGGGTGGCGTTTCCGATGCCGGTGCCGAGCACCGGGGTGTCAACCGAGATCGTCTCAACAGCTGATCCGGTTGCGACGACGGTTCCGGCAACATCAACGCCCGGCGTAAAGGGGAGCCCCACCGGCGTGTATGATCCCTCCCGAAAGTAGGTATCGACCGGATTGACCCCAGCCGCCGCGACCTCAACAAGCACCTCATTCGGTCCGGGATCCGGTCGGGGAATGTCCTCAACCGATAATACCTCCGGTCCGCCGTGGTCGTGGATTCGAACGGCCCGCATGCGATGTCGTTGCGGCTGCAGTACATTAAGTGTGCGCAGGAACCACCCAACAAGAGATTAGAGGCCTCGGACACAGGGTCGAACCATCACTGGCAATGACCCCGGATGACCCGCTCCATGCGGAGTACGATACAGTACCGAATCTGATCGACGTGATTTTCTATGTCTCTGAGAGCATCAGTGTTGATTTCGATCGATGGGAGGAACAGTACGTGACCGGTCCAGGGCTGTATTTCGTCGTAATCTCAAGCGCCAGCTACGAGGAGTTCGCCGATCCGCTTGGAGCGAACACGTGGCCGGTCGATGACTGTCGGATCGTGCCTGAGGCTCCCGACGGATTCTTCGAGGCCGCTCACGAGGTGAGTCTCAACCGTGACGGCGCGGTGGTCGTGGCAGCAGACGGGACGATCCAGGAGCAAATGGTCCGGATCAAGGGGCTTAGCGGCGGTCAGATTGCTGACCACGACATCGAGTATGCCGACTGGATGGGGACCAAGCACCTCAGTGCGGTTGAAGTCTCCGTGCGTGATGAGGTGCTTGCGGCAGTAACCATTAGTGAGGAGAACGGACGGGTGACGGTCTTCAAGGACGGCTCGTACCAAGACTACGCCCGCGACGAGCTCGGCGGACGGTGGCGCATCGATCCCGATGCGACCACGTGAGGGCGGTCAAAAGGCGGCAACACCTTCACTTTCACCAAGGTCGGGCGAAATATAAGTGCCAGCGCATCCCAGTATGGAATAGAGAGGTTCGGTTGACGGTGTCCGGACCTCTCCGGATCGCCTCGGGGACCAATGTCACACGCTCCTTCCCCGCGGAGTTCCCCTTCAATATACCTGCTGGCGAGCGGCAGCTACCGGTTCCAGACGAGCTGCTCGGTCAACCGGTTAAGACGATCGGTCACGGACTCAAGATACGCCGCCGGCGAGACGCGACGGAGTGTCGTTTCGTCAAGTTCGATCCGGTCCTCACCGTAAGGGTCACGCTGCTCCTCGTCCTCCTCAACGGCCGCATCGACAACTATCGAGACCCCACAGCGACCGCAGGCCTCGCGATCGTCTGTCATTGCCTACCGACAACCGCTTGAACGACTTAACAACTGTCCCGGCACACCAGAAAATAATGATCGTATGTGATATCGCCAAAAATAATGTACATGAAACACTTTTCCCGGTAGATCCCCTAAATGTGCCATACCAATGTCCACCGACACCAACGTACGTTCTGATTCATCAACGGAGGTTGGGCGTCTTCAGCAGGCGGCACTCGGCGGGAGCGTTCCACGCCCGCTTGTAGTCGTTAACGGCGAACGGTCTGGACTGGCGGCAATGGAGACAGCACTCAAGCTCGCCGGCAACGAGACAATCGCCATCGATGTGCTCTACGTCGTCGACACGCCTGAGCACAACGACTTTGCACTCCGAAGGGCCGAGTCAGAGGGCGAGGAAGCGATTGCAGAGGCGATCGAGATGGCTGACCGCGTTGGTGTCGAAACAAACCGGTGGTTCCGATACGGGCGAACCGATCGGGAGGTGCGCACGTTCGTTGAGACCCATCCCGTCGATCTGGTGATTCTTGGAGCCCCGCGACGCCGGGGGATCAAGCGCGTCGTCACACCGGGGTCGGTCATTCCCCGCGTTCGGCGCGGAACGGATGTACCGGTGCTCGCTGTCACACCCGACGGGTCAACGTGAACTATCCCGCTCTAGTGTCGACACCGGATTGGACGGCCCAGCGGACTACCCAAGTTCGTCCTGGATGATGTGGCGAATCCGGGCGTCAAGCCCTCCGGTGTCACGAGAGATGTCGTCAATATCCGGAAACTCCTCAAGCGCCTCGTCGACACGGTCGTTGTCGCTGGTCGCTCCGAGATACAACTCCCGACGCTGTTCGTACAGTCGTCGGAGTGTCGAGCGGGCAATGCCCGTGAGGTACTCGGTGACGTCCAATCGGAGATAGCCGTCATCGTCAACAGTGAATCCACGCGGCGGTCGGCCAGTCCACTTGCCGGCCTCCTGTGCGGCCCGGACACCGGAACTGAGCTGTTCGAACGTCTGTTCGCGCTGGATCGTCGCGAGTCGGTCCATGACCTCGGCGACCATGCTGTAGAGCCGTTCTTTGAACTGACCGTCGCGGACGTAAATTTCGAGTCCCACATCAAGACCTTCAATACCAGTCCCATAGAGCAGACAATGTTGGATGAACGACTCCACCTCGCCAGCACCGAGGCGAGCGATGGCCTCAAGTCGTTCAACGACAACCAGGTCGAACCGTTCGTCCTCAATCGCTTCGTTTAGCGCCCGATACTGTGGGCAACACTCCGTGTCATTCGTCAAATCAAGGTACTCGGTGATGTCAATCGATTCGTCATACCGGTTACTGGCGTGCCGTTTGAGACGGTCACGTCGGTCACGCGAGTCGTCAGCCTCTGGCGGGATTTGTGCGTATATCGCTACGGTCGTCATGATCTCCAGCAGTCAGAGCATTACGATGCTGATGCCAACGAACCCGGACCCGAGTGGATGTTCGTAGTGGGCGTATACGCTGTCGGTATCGGTATCCTCCGCCTCGGGACCGAGGGCGTGCTTACGACAGTATGGCGTGCCGTTTTCGATGGTATCGTCATTCTGTCCCTGGCGCCACCGCTCGGCGACACGAAACTCCGCATCGCGGTCACAGTCAGGATGAGCGCACTGAGGGACGGAATCGGCCACGGATATCTCGTGTTGATCGCCGAAATGACTTAAACCTAGTCCATTTTGGACACCGTGGCCGAATATCACAGAGGGCAGACGGACGGGATTACGGAAGGTTCAACCCGAAAGCCTCGCGCTTCAGGGCGGAGGGGAGGTCAATGGCGTGCCGCTGCCGTCTGCATTGCCGGCGAGGAGTGAGCCGATCCGAGCGATCCCGTCGGGTCAGCGACAATCACACCAGCAGGGGCGTCGGTCACATCAACGAACCGGTCAATCGCCGCCTGTGCGGCAGCCTCGGCGCCGGGTTCTGTCTGGAGGGCATCAACTGCCAGGTGCGCGAGATTCATCCGGGCAATGTCCTCGCCAGCACCAGTCGTACTGGCGGCTCCCCTCGGCGTGGCATAGAAGCCAGAGCCGACCTGCGGAACGTCACCGACACGACCCCGCAGGGCGAGCCACCGGCCGCCAGAGGAGGTTGCCGCCGCAAGTTGTCCGTCCTCAACGGCGACGGCTCCGACGGTATCGTGGTCACGCGCGCCGTCACCATCCGGTATCGCGCTTGTGCCACCGAACTCCTCGCGGAGCCACACGAGTTGAGCATCGATCGATTCGGGGACATTCGCCGCATCGTACCGGTCTTGGATCGTGCCCGTTGTGAGCGCAACATCGGTCTCGATACCGACGCTCTCGGCGAAATCAACGGCATGCACACCGGCGATGAGCACGTGCGGCGTCTTCTCAAGAACAGCCCGAGCAACGCTAACGGCCGCTTCGACGCCGGGCATCCCGCAGGCGGCCCCGACCGTTCGGTCGCTGGTCATCACGCCCGCATCTGTGCGGGCAATGCCATCGGTCTGGACACTCCCTCCGACACCGGCGTTAAATCGGTCGTCCCCCTCAAGCACGCGCAAGGCGGCCTCGACAGCGTCAATCGGGGTCGACTCGGCCGCGCCGGTCGAAGCAGCCGTCTCAAGAACGTTTGCGCGGGCATTAGGGGCCTCCGGGTTGTCACCGGCGCCCCCATGTACGAGCACCTGCATGATGCGTTGTCATCGCTGTGCCCGCGGCATAGACCCTCGGGTCAAGCGGCGAGTTCCGAAAAGGCAGGGCTTTTTATACTCACTACTGAGCATCAACACAACATGACTTACGACCAGATCGAGGTTCCCGATGGTGGGGAACCGATCGTCGCTGAGGACGGTGAGCTGTCGGTACCGGAGAATCCGATTATTCCGATTCTCCACGGAGACGGCATCGGTGTCGATGTTGGTCCGGCCGCCGAGCAAGTCCTTGGCAAGGCCGCCGAGGCAACCGGTCGCGAGATCCACTGGATGCGCATCTACGCCGGCGAGAGTGCCCGGAAACGATATGACGAGAATCTTCCTGATGAGACACTTGAGGCCATCCGGGAGTTCAATGTCGCACTAAAGGGCCCGTTGACGACGCCGGTTGGCGCGGGTTACCGGTCGCTGAATGTCGCATTGCGCCAGCGCCTCGATCTGTATGCGAATGTCCGACCGACGTACTACCTCGAAGGCGTGCCATCCCCGGTTAAAAATCCCGAGGAGATGGACATGATCACCTTCCGTGAGAACACCGAGGACGTCTACGCCGGCATCGAGTTCAAGCCCGGCACCCCCGAGTCCGAGCGTGTCCGCGAGTTCATCGAAGAGGAGATGGGCTACGACGGCATGATCCACGAGGGCGACGTCGGGATCGGGATCAAGCCGATCACCGAGTTCGGCTCCAAGCGACTCATCCGAGAGGCCATCGACTACGCGATCGAGAACGACCGCGACTCGGTGACCATCGTGCACAAGGGTAACATCATGAAGTACACCGAGGGGGCCTTCCGCGACTGGGGCTATGAGGTCGCCGAGGAGGAGTACGGCGACGAGATCATCACCGAGGACACCCTCTGGGAGGAGCGCGACGGGGAGGTTCCCGAGGACACCATCGTTGTCAACGACCGGATCGCCGATAACATGCTCCAGCAGATGCTGACCCGGACCGACCAGTACGACGTTTTAGCGATGCCAAATCTCAATGGCGATTACCTGACGGACTCCTGTGGTGCTCAGATCGGCGGTCTCGGGATCGCTCCTGGGGCAAACTTCGGTGAAGAGCGCTGTCTCGCCGAACCGGTTCACGGATCGGCGCCCAAGTACGCCGGACAAGACAAGGTCAACCCAACGGCGATTATCCTCTCCGGACGGCTAATGTTTGACTTCATGGGCTGGTCGGATGCGGGCGATCTCGTCCGTGACGCCGTCGAGAAGACCATCAGCGAGAAGAAGGTCACCTACGACCTCCACCGCGAGATTGAGGGCGGCGAGAAACTCGCCACAAGCGAGTACGCCGCCGAAGTCGCCAAAAACATCGAGCGGCTATCCTGACGGACGCCGACGCGGTATTCGCCACCGTCACGCGGCGGTCGTCGCAACGTAGACCACCTGAACGGAGGCATCGACGGTCACCTGGCCTTCGTCAATCTGTGTTGCCGCGTCGGCAGCTGCGAACGCCTCGGTCCGGACCGGCCCGACACGTACCTGATCCGTCGTCACCTCATCAACGCGCGTGATCGTGAGCCCCTGCTTTGTCGCGACAACCTCGGCGGTGTCCCGGGCGTCGTCCATCGCCGCCCGGAGGGCATCCTCGCGCAACGTCTCGCGTGCGGATGTACTGATCGTGTAGGTGACCCGCTCAACCTCGGTGGCGCCGTTCGCAAGTGCGAGATCAATCGTATCACCGACCGTCGCAAGATCGCGTACGGTGACACGGTAAGCGTAGACGCCGCGGAGTGTATCGCTGTCGCGGTCCTGGTCAATCCGGTACTCGCTGGTGGTGATATCGGCATCATCGATACCCGCCTCAAGTAGTGCGGTCCGGAGTCGCTGGGCACGCTCGGCGAGCGCGGCGCCGACATCGGTCGCGTCGCTCCCGCGTTCAACGACCGCAACGGTCAGTTCGGCAATCTCGGGGTCGGTCGTGATGGTCCCCGAACCGGAGACACGAATGCGCGTTTCATCTGTCGACTGGACGGGGTCTGTGGACTGTGCGGTCGCCAAACAGCCGGCGCTGCCAGCGGCCAATCCGGCCGCCGCCGTCGCGAGGAAGGTGCGTCGCTGCATGACATCTAGACCAACTGATTCGAGAAGCATACAAGTTCCCGAGAGTCAAAGAGCGGCTTGAGACTCCCTCGGGAGTCTTTTGTAGCGGCCGGCGTAGGGCCGGGCATGGACACACCGGCGCTTGAGACGCTCCTCGCTCCGGAGGCTATCGCCATCGTCGGCGCGAGTCCGGACGCCTGGTACGCGTCGAACCTCATTGAGCACCTCCAGACCTACGGGTACACGGGGTCGTTGTACTACGTGAATCCCTCGCGCGAGCGGGTGTTCGGCGAACCCTGTTACGATTCGATTAGTGACGTGCCGACGGTTGTCGACCTGGCGGTCATCAGTGTTCCCCGCGAGTACGTCGTCGAAACGGTACGCGAGGCCGGCGCGATGGGCGTCCCGAGTGCGCTGATCATCACCGCAGGCTTTAGCGAGGCAGACGACGAAGGCACCGCACTTGAGGCGGAGCTTGAGGCGGCAGTTGAGGAGACGGGGATAACCGTTTGTGGGCCCAACACGATCGGCTTCGCGAACACGCACGCCCAGACGGTCGCCTCGGCGGTGTGCTCGCGCCAGCCAGAACCGGGGTCGATTGGACTGGTGAGCCAGTCCGGAGCGCTCGCGTTTGCCACCTTCTTTGACCGCGGAGCCGATGAGGATCTGGCGTTTGCGTATGTCATCGCGACCGGCAACGAGGTTGATCTCTCGGTCACCGACTACGTCGAATATCTCGCCGACGACGAGCGTGTGGATGTTATCTGTCTGTATGTCGAGGGGATCGAACGCCCGCGTCGGTTTGTCGATGTCGCCACACAAGCGATCCAGAATGGCACGCCGGTCCTCGCCGTCAAGGTGGGACAATCGGCCGTCGCAAAGGAGGCCTCATTGTCACACACGGGGTCGATTGCCGGTGACGAGGCGGCGTGGGAGGCGGCCTTCAAGCGCGCCGGCATCGAGCGGGTTCCAGACATCCCCGATCTGCTCCATCGGGCACAGGCACACGCACGGCTTGATCCGGCCGACTCAAACAACGTCTGTATCGCCTCAACCAGCGGCGGACTGGCAACACTACTGGCCGATCTCGCCGCCGAACGAGGGCTCGCATTGCCACCAATCGAGGGTGCAACCGAGGAACGTCTCCTTGCGATGGAGGAGTTGCTCACCTTCGGATCGGTGCACAACCCGGCGGACATCCGCGGGTACGGCGCTGATGTCCTTGAGGAGATCGCCGATATTCTCTTCGCTGATGACCGGTTCGACGCCTATGTGTTTGCCGTTGCGCTGTCTGCCGTCGACGAGGATGCCGCCGATATCGCCGCACAGATGCGGGCAATCCAAGAGCGCGCAACAGATCCGGTGGTGTTTCTCTGGACCGGACGGAAGGCGCCTACGTCGGACAGCGACGAGCCACTACCCTTCGAGACGGTACGAGAAGAGGCGGCGCTGTACTACGATCCGGCCACCTGTCTCGACGCTGTCGCCTCACTCGTCAGGGCCGGCCAGCCAGTCCCGGAGACGCCCGCGCTGACCGACACCTCAGACATTAGCCGCGAGATGCCGTCTGTCCCGTCCGATACGGTATTGACCTGGCAGGAGGCCGAGGCTCTGCTTGAGGCGGTCGGTATCGATCTCGTCGAAACCGTCCACGCGGCCGATGCCGCCACTGCCACGGCGTACGCCACAGAGCGTGACACAGAGGTCGTCCTGAAAGTCGACAGCCGGGCGATCCCGCATCGGACCGATGCCGGCGCCGTCGCCGTCGGGGTCTCGCCTGGGGCAGTCGAGTCACAGTTCGAGCAGGTCATTGCTAACGCCACCGCACACGCTCCCGAGGCGGACATCGAAGGCGTCCTCGTACAGCCGCTGATCGATCCGGCCGACAAAACCGAGGTACTCGTTGGGGTCCATCGCGATTCCGGATTCGGGCCGGTCCTAACGGTTGCCCCGGGCGGCACGGCCGTTGAGACGGTTGGCGCCGACGCGTCGGTGACACTTCTGCCGCCGGTTGACGCCGAGACAGTCGCACAGCGGCTTCATGAGAGTACCATCGGCGCACGCATCACCGATGACCGGGGACAGCCGGCGGGCGATCTCGATGCCCTTGCTGACCTCATCGCACGCGTCGGCCGACTCGTCACGGCCGACGATGCGCCGCCGATTGCGGAGTTGGATCTCAACCCGGTGTTCGTCGGTCCTGAGGGCGTCACGGTCGTCGACGCGCTGATCCGGACAGGCAAAGGCGTCTGATCGACCGATGGTTTAATTATCCGCACGCCAACCAGAAGGTGTGCCGATCGAACACGCGACGATCCGTGAGGCCGTCGCTCGGAACTACTACCTGACGGCCGTTGACCTGCCGCGGGACGCCGAATTGGTGCTAGAGGAGGCAATCGAGGCCGAGGGGAACGATGAGGCCCAGCGGGTCATGGAGAGTATGCTCGAAAACGCCCGGACAGCCCGGAGTGAAGGGATGTCTCTGTGTCAGGACAACGGCGTCAACGAGCACTTCCTGCGGATCGGGTCAGAGGTTGATCTCGCCGAGGGTGTCAATCTTGAGACCGCCATCGCCGACGGTATCCGTCAGGCGACCGAAACGGTGCCCCTGCGCGCATCGGTTGTGCACCCGACAACCCGGGAAAACCGCGGGGACAACACCGCCCGCGACGTGCCCATTTTGCATACCGAATACGTCGAGGGGTCAGACGCACTTGAGATCACGACCATCGCGACCGGCTTCGGCTCGGAGAATCAAAGTCAACTCGCGATGCTGCCGCCATCGGAGGGCATCGAGGGAGTCAAGGACTTCGTTGTCGATGCGATCAAGCAGGCCGGCGGCAAGGCCTGCCCGCCATATACGGTCGGCGTCGGCGTCGGTGGAACATTCAACGAGGTAGCCAACCAGGCCAAACGGGCCTGTGCGCTGCGGTGGTGTGGCGACGCCCACCCCGATCCCGAAATCGCCGCGATGGAGACCGAACTCAAGACGCGGATCAACGACACCGGAATCGGCCCGATGGGTATCGGTGGCGAGACCACCGCACTAGCGGTGCACGTCAATGTGACCGGAACGCATATCGCCGGTAACCCGGTCGCCGTCAAGCCGATGTGCCATCCGCGGCGGCGCTTTACCGTTCGAATCGAGAACGACAACTCCTATGTGTTCCGTGACCGCTTTGAGGGTGCCGACCACCCGGAGGCCCGGGTTATTGAAGCGGAGGCGCTGCGCACATGAGTACGCGGCTGTCGGCCCCGCTCTCGGAGCGTGACGTGCGGGCGCTTGAGCTTGGTGAGACAGTCTATATCGACGGTCTCGTGTACACGATGCGGGATGCCCAGCATATTCGCGCACAGGAGTATCTTGAGGCCGATCGGCCGTTGCCGGTTGATCTCGCCGGGCAGATCGTGTATCACTGCGCGCCGGCCTACCGCGAGACCGACGACGGATACGAGATTCTCGCCGGCGGGCCGACCACCAGCGAGCGGTGTAACTTCTTTGCGCCGACGCTCATCGAGGAGTTTGGCGTCCGGGCACTTGCCGGTAAGGGCGGCATGGACGCCGACACGCGAGCGGCCATGGCCGAACACGGCTGTGTATACCTCACCGTCCCGAGCATCTCGGCGATGATCGTCGACGCCATCGAGGATGTCGAGGGGCGCTACTGGCCGGACCTACACGCTGAGTCAATCTGGGTCTTCCAGATGGACGACTTCGGGCCGTTGACCGTGACGATGGACGCCCATGGCAACGACCGCCGAGAGGAGACCGGCGACGAATCCATCGGAACAACCTACTCGACCTGAAAGAGCACAACAGGAGGCCGGTTACTCGGCCCAATCAGGGTTCACGCGAGGCGGAGTGAAGATATCAACACCACGGACGGTCGCTTCGCCCTGATTTTCGGCGGCGTGTGATTCACCGCCGGGAATAACGTAGCTCTCGGCAGTGGAAATTCGGTGGGCCCCGCCGTCAAGGACGAACACAAGCTCGCCCTCGTAGACAAAGCCAGCCTGTTCGTGGGGATGGTCGTGCGTCGGAACAGTCGCCCCGGGCTCGATCCGGAAATGCTGGACGTTCATCTGCTCGCCGGCGGCGAGAACCGCGAGGTGAACACCATCGACGACCTCCGTTTCGTCGGTCAGCGGAACGTGATCCATGCGGAGACTAGGCCAGCGAGCGTCAAGGACGTTGTCACCGACACGAGATGGTCGATCGACAGGTTTGACACCCTCTCCGCGCTGAAGCAGAGGGGTTGCGTCTGTTCAGCGTATAATACCGCGACCGTTGCGAATGGTCCGGAACAGCTTCGTGAACGAACAGATAGCTTTTTGATCACGACAGCATATTTCTACTGAATGAGAGCAACGCTGGTACAGGATGGAAAAAATGACCTGCCAGAAGTTATCCGGTCCGTCGCCGCAGAGCCATCGGTCAACGGTGTTGGGGTCTTTGCCGCCGCGGGGAGCAATCCGGTGTCCGATCGGTTCGACGCCGCATTAACGGAGTTGTCAGTGCCGGTCTTCGGCGGGATCTTCCCGGAGGTGCTCTATCAGGGAAAACGAACGGCCGACGCGGCCGTTGTAATCGGACTGACGGTTGAGCCAACGGTCTCAATCATTCCGGATCTCAGCGGTCCCGAGGCCGCGTTTGACGCGCACCTTCCGACAGGGGTGCCGGACGATGGGACTGCGTTCGTGCTTGTCGATGCCTACGCGGACCGCGTTGAAGACTTCGTCGCGGAACTCTTCTCGAAGTATGGCGTTGATCTTTCCTATCTGGGCGGAGGAGTGGGGTCGCTCAACTTGAAACAACAGCCCTGTCTATTCACCGACAACGGGGTCCGCGAGGACGCTGCCGCCTTCGTGACACTCGATACCACGACCAGTCTCGGTGTGCGACACGGGTGGAAAGACATTGCCGGGCCGCTACGCGTGACCGACGCTGACGGCCCAGCCCTCGCCGAATTGAACGGCGAGCCAGCCTTCTCTGTGTACAAGCAGATTGTTGAGGAGGACGCCGAGGTGACACTCAACGCGGACAACTTCTTTGAGGTCGCCAAGCGATACCCGTTCGGCATCAGCCGGCTCGACGGCGAAACGATCGTTCGCGATCCCTTTGAGGTGACCGACGACGGAACGCTCACCTGTTTTGGCGATATTCCCGAGGACGCGTTCCTGCACGTCCTAAAGGGTGAAGAGGACGCACTGATCGACGCCGCAGGCGAGGCTTACGCCGCCGTTGCCGACGCACGCACCGAAGAGACGGCTGTACTCTTTTTCGACTGCATCTCGCGGGTGCTCTATCTCGAGTCGGCCTTTGAACGTGAACTCAACGCCATCGGCGACGCCGACCACCCGGATGTCGGTGCGTTGACCATCGGCGAGATTGCCAACGATGGAGAGGGCCACCTAGAGTTCTACAACAAGACCGCAGTGGTTGCCGTCACGGAGTCACTGTAGCATGCCAAGCGACCTCTCACAGGAGACTATTCAGGTGCTCTATGAGATTTCGCTGGCTATCAGCCCACGGTCGGACGTCGAATCGACGATCGAAACGGCAGTATCGACCTACTTGCAGAAGCTCAACTGTTCGGCGGCTGCGGTGTTGCAACCGCTTGGTGCGCCGACGGAGGGCGCACAACGAGAGGTCGTCACGACGCTCCCAGAGCAGTACATCCTCGCCGACATTATCGAGGAGACGCGCGACCGATTACCGGAGACACCAGCGGAGGTCGATGCGATGCTTCCACTCGTTGACGAGGTTGAGTCAGGAATGCATCGCCACGTCATGGCGCTGCCTGACTACGGGGTGTTACTGTTGCTCAAGCGGGGACCGCCACTCGCCGAGGACATCACGCTGTCGCTCCCGGATGTAAACGAGAAGCTCGCCACCGCCTGTAACCGCGTTGCGGTGCAAAAACAGTACGAAACGCAGTATCGAAACCTGTTCCAGGAGGCCCCGGTTATGTTCGTCCGGACGCAGGCGACCGAGGACGAGCCGGTCATCGCGGACTGGAATACTAGATTCGCCAAAAAACTCGGGTACACCGATAAGGATCTGCAGGGCCGTCCACTAGCGGAGTTATACGCCGAGCAGTCGAGGGAGAAACTACTTGACGGTGGCTACACCGACGCGCTTGAAAACCGACTCGGGACCGTAGAGCGGGTATTGCGGACGAACAACGGCAAGGAGATCATCACAAAGATGCGTGCAACTCCTCACTACGATGCTGACGGGGCAGTGCTAGGAACACGCATGCTCTTCATCGACGTGACAGAGCTCAAGCGGCGGAAGGTGCAGGTCAGCGTGTTGAACCGGGTGCTCAGGCACAACATCCGGAACGATCTCACGGTTATCCAAGGGCGACTCGACATGGCGAAGGCCGAAGGCGACACCGCAACGCATCTTGAGGACGCCTATGAGAAGACAGAGGAACTCATCTCAAGCGCCAAGAAGGCCCGACACATCCAGCGGCTCATCGACAACCCCGAGGTGCGCCAGCACGATGCCGGCGAGTTCGTCGACTTCATGATCTCCCGGGCACGGACGGAGTTTCCCGACGCAACGGTCAGAGCGGACATCGAATCCGGTCCTGTGCCGGTGCTGGCATCGAACGGCCTCCAACACGCGCTTTGGGAGCTGATCGAAAACGCCGGTCAGTACGCCGGCGAGACCCCGATTATCGAGGTGACAATGAGGCGAGATGAAGACACCGCAAGAATCACGATTGCCGACGACGGGCCCGGGATCTCGCCGGCCGAACACGAGGTGCTCGAAGCAGGGATGGAGTCGGAGATCGAACACGGAAGTGGGCTTGGTCTATGGCTCGTCCACTGGGTGATTGATCGCTCCGGTGGCGAGGTGCGCTTTGAGCAGGATAACGGAACGGTCGTGACCGTGACCCTTCCACTCGCTGAGAGGGACGATTGATCTCGTTCGGCGGTGAAGCCGAGGACTTTCGCCTCGGTACTGCTGTAAGTCTCACTTACGACGTGCTCGCAGTTCGTCTTGGAGGTCCTCAAGTGTCATATCCTCGGCCGCGAGTGCAACAAGAAGGTGATAGACGATGTCTGCCCCCTCGTGGGCGATTGCCTCCTGGTCTGAGTCTTTCGCGGCAAGAATGAACTCGGTGGTCTCCTCACCGAGTTTCTCAAGGACGTAATCAGTGCCCTTCTCGTGGGTAAACAGCGACGCCGTATAGGAGTCCTCCGGGAGCTCGCGCTTGCGCTCTTCGATGACCGCGAACAGCTCCTCAAGCACAGGATCGGACACATCGGCCATACCAACCGGAACGGCAAGCACGGTCAAATAGTCGGCGTTCGTCCCCTACCGGTCAGGCTCGTGCAGTTCGATGTCCGCGACAATGTCGTAGGGGTGACGACCCTTGCGAATGCCATCAAGCATCCGAAAGGCATCCCCCGGCGCGAGAAAGTGCTCGGTAACCGCCTGGCCGAGTGGCGTCGGCGCGAGGCCATCAATAAACTCGTATTCAAGGAGTTTGCCGATGGCGTGTTTGGTGGGAACCTCGCCGACCATCCGTTCGGTGATCTGTTTGGTTGCCGATCCACCAACGGCGACGTTTGCAAGTGTCTCCTCGATTGCGGCCGACTCGTCGTAGACCGGACGGACAGGTTCCATCTCGCCTTTCAGCAGCTTGAAGGCCACCTCGTCCTCGGTCATCTCCATCGACCCGTGGTACGCCCCGTCGGGTTCGACCAGCAGGTAGACCGTGCCGCGGTCGTGGTAATCGGGGCGACCGGCCCGGCCGAGCATCTGCTCGAACTCCTGGACGGAAAGCCACTCGATGCCCATCGCCAGGGCATCAAAAATCACCTGCGAGGCGGGGAAGTCGACACCAGCGGCTAGGGCGGCGGTCGTCACGACCGCCGCGAGATCCTGATCGGCAAACTGACGCTCAACCTGTTTGCGCCGGCCGTAATCGAGCCCGGCGTGATACGGCGCCGACTGATACTCCAGTCGTCGGGAGACTTCGTGACACCGGCGTCGGGAGTTGGTAAAGATGATTGTCTGGCCCCGATAGCCCTTCGAGGACTCCTGATCGAACTCGCGTTTGACTAGCCGGTTGGCGATGTCGACTTTCTCGGGCCCATCGGCGAAGGTGAGGTGGCGCTCGATAGGAATCGGTCGATCTTCGAACTCAATCAGCGTCGCCTCAAGCGCGGTCGCCAGCTCCGCGGGATTTCCGACCGTCGCCGACAGATAGATCCACTGCGCGCCGTCGTATCCGGCGGTCTCCTCGGCGCGGCGCTCGCAGTAGTGTTTCAGCCGGGCGATCAGCCCATCAAGACGGTGTCCCCGACCGGGTTCTTTGATCGTGTGGACCTCGTCGATCACGACCGTGCCGACATCACCAAGATCGTGGCCAACCCGGAGGGCGTGATCGATCCCCTCGTAGGTGCCGACGATGACATCCGCGGAGGGATCGAACTCCGCTCCGCTGTCCCGGACCCGACTGCCCCCAACGCGAATCGTCACATCAACGATGTCACCGTACTGGTCGGTGAAGTCCTGGTACTTCTGGTTGGCCAGTGCGACCAGCGGGACGAGAAACAGGAGTTTACCGTCGCCACGGAGCACCCGATCCAAGCCTGCAAGTTCACCAACAAGGGTCTTTCCGGTCGCCGTTGCTGACACCACCAGTTGGTCAGTTCCATCGAGGACCCCACCGTCGACCGCGAGACTCTGGACCGGGAGGAGTTCGTCAAAACGGGTTTCAAGGATGTCCCCAAGGTCAGGGTGGAGATCAAGATCCGTGACAGGAATCGGATCAACCGCCTCGGCGGTCGCCGAGATGGTGTCGAACTTTGTCAGCTCGGGATCGAGTTGGCCCTTCAGCAGATCCGTGATCCGTCCGAGATCCTGCACGTCATAAAGGAGGTCTTCAAGCCGATCCCGGGCTGCCGCGGTGATATCGCCGTGATAGGCGAGTTCGCGTTCGAGTTGCTCACGCGCGCAATCCCGACAGATATGGTCCTCGCCATCGACGATCGCTGTCTCGGTGGTAATTGGCGAGTATCGACCCGCCTGCGCGCAGTACCGGCAGGTCCGGACAGCCGTCGCTTCGAGTTGGTAGGCGTCGAGAAGCGCCGTCAGCTCCGCTCGCCCCGCCGCGGAGGTCTGCTCGGAGATACGAATCCGGTCGGCATGGCGGGCGAGATCGACGAACTCGTCGGGGTCACGCGGACGCTCCTCTGACTCACGCTTGAGAAGAAACCGCCCCGGGCGGGGACCGGCGTCGGTGTCCTTGATCTCAAGGATCCCGCGAAACAGGCGCGCCCCATCGCGTGTCGGAGCGACCAGATAGCCACGATCAATCTCGTGGAGAAAGAGCGTCTCGACGGCTGGAGCCTGCTCTGACACGCACACCAGTAGGTGGGTGATGTACTTAGGTTTGGGCAAACGCGGCGGCGATCAGGCCGACAGACGAGTGGTCGCCGCACGGAACAGTCCGTCGAGTAACTCCGGCGTCGTCGGGTGATACGCCCGATCCGGAAGTTCCCGGACATCGAGACCGGTCTCAACGGCCACCTGCATCGTCTTAACCATGACATCGGCGTGATAATGCAGACCCTGGTAGCCCAGCACCGTCCCGTCAGTCGCATCAACGACGAGTGTCGCCCGTCCGTGTGGGGCGTCTTTGACGCGGAAGACCCCATCGTCAGCTGCCGCCCGCGAGACGACGATCGTCTCACGATCAAGGGCTGCCGCCTCCTCGGCGGTCATCCCGATCCGAGCGTAGGGATAAACCCCGAGTCCGGCGAACGTGACCCGGTGGGGCGTTGTGGTGTACTCCGTTAGCGGATCGCCACGGGCATGCGCGAGGATGTTGTCAGCCGCGAGGTGGCCTTCCTCTTTGGCGACGTGCAAGATTGGTCGCTGGCCGTTGGCATCACCTGCAACAAACACCTGCGGATTCGATCGGGTCTGTAGCGTCGGCTGCACCCAGTCAGAGCTTGGAGTCATGTCGGTCGTTTCAAGCCCGAGACGATCAAGTGCCGGACGTCGTCCGGTGAAGGCGAATAACTCGTCGGTGATGAGGGTGTGTCGGCCATCCGGTCCGGTCACCTCCAGTCGGACGCCATCGTCATCGGTCGGTTCGACCGCTCGCTCGATCGTTTGGGTATGGATATTGATGTCGAACGACTGCTCGTAGAGGTCCAGCAGCTCGTCGCCGTACACCGGGTCGGCGTAATCAAGGGGCCGCTCGTCGTGCTCAATGACAGTGACATCAACGTCGCCCACCTCACTGAGATACGGCGCCATCTCGACGCCGACGGCGCCAAAGCCCATGATAACCGCTGAGTCGGGGAACGTCGTCCGCTCAAGAAGCTCGGAACTCGTCGTCGGATCAACCGTCTCGATACCGGTAAGATCGGGTAACGACGGGGTTGATCCGGTCGCGATGACAATATAATCCGGGGTGAGTCGCTGATCGCCAACGGCGAGCGTCCGATTATCAACGAACCGAGCCGAGTCCTGAAGGAAGGTGATGTCAGACGCGTCGGTCAACGTCTGGACGGCTGCCTGCCGATGAGCGGCAAACTCGCTGATCTGAGCGTTCTTGCGTTCGATGGTACGCTCGCGATCAACCGACGGCGTCCCCACAAGACGGTCGTCCACGCGGGCTTGGTGCCGATGGGCGCCCGCAGACAAGACGGCCTTCGAGGGCATACAGCCACGGAGGATGCACAGTCCGCCGGGATCACCGTCATCAATCAGCGTCAGTCGGACCGCATCGTGCTCGGCCAGTCGCTGTGCGACCGCCACTCCGGCACTTCCGTATGCACCGACGACCGCGACGTGGATCATGAATTGAACACGGCTTCCATCCGTATCAGTTGTTGCAAATACGATTTCTTTATTCAGTCTGCGGCGTGATTTTTTCGTGCCGATTCTCCCGTCACACATGAGTTATCTCACCCGGTGACCTTCGTCTTTTCCTCTGAGTTCTGACACTAATTCGAGCGGGGTTCGACGGGCTTCACTCGAAGCTCTCCGAAGCCGTACTTCGAGTGACTGCCGACCCGGAGGATGCCGCTCTTCGCGGTCTCCACCGGGCGGTCGCCCTCGTACTTCACGACCTGCCCGTGGTCCACCGTCTGGAGCTTGTACACCTCGCGTTGCTCCAGCACCTTCTCCTCGCGTTCACGGAGATCGCGGCGGTCCTCCTTCCACCACCACGGCACGTCCTGGTCGTGAGCGTTCGGGTACTCCGACTCCAGCACGAACGGCGTCACGAGTTCGAGGATGAACGCCTCGCCGTCTTCGAGGCGGGAGTAGTCCAGGGCCTCCAGGTCAACGACCTGCGTGTCTTTCAGCCCCGTGATGCCGTAGCCGTAGTTGCGCTTCCCGCCGAACTGGAGGCCGTCCAGGACGCTCTCATCGAGCGGGAGGACATCGTCCCGGTCGGTGTGCAGGTACGCGTTGATGTACCACTTCGTCGTCTGCTGTTGCTTCCGCGCGTCGTCGGGCTTCCCCATGATGGTCTCGTGGGAGAGCGCCGGGTGGCCGCTCTGCACGCGGATGTCGTGCGTGTTCAGCGCGTCTCGCGGCCGGGATTCGAGGAGCCACGAGTGCGACGCCTGCCGCATCAGGAACAGATCGTCGTAGGCCTCGACGTCGGGCAGGCCGCTCCCGAGGTACGGCCGGATACCGCTCTGCGAGTACTCCTCGGGGAACGTCCCGAACTGGCCGGGCACGAAGACGCCGTGACTCGCGTTCAGGTGGCGGTGGACGTCGTGCGGGAGTTGCTGACCGAGCGCGTGCATGATGGCGTTCCCCGAGACGTAGTACGGGTGGCCGATGTAGTCCATCTCCAGCTCCCACTGGACTTGCTGGATGCG
>CAZFMU010000012.1:0-19967 GCA_964520165.1 uncultured Salinarchaeum sp.
GTGGCGGAACGGTCGTGGCGCGCTTTGGCGCCTGCTGAGGCCGGTGCACTCATTGACCCGGCGTCCCGTAACGGCGTATGGACATCGACGTCGTCGACCTAGATCACGTCGCGATCCGGGTCCGTGACATGGGGCGTGCACTCGAGTTCTACCACGACCTGCTCGGGCTCCCGGTCAGAGACCGCGAGCGCTTCGAGGCCGGAGCAGTACCCTACGTGGCCGTCGTCGCCGGCGGCCGGCACGTTCACCTCGTCCCGAGTCCCGACCCGATCGACGTGGGCGGTGAACACCTCTGCTTGCTGGTGCGCTCCTCGCAGACGGACGCCCGGGCCGACCTCGAGGCGCTCCTCGACGAACTCGCGGCCGCGGACGTCCCCATCGAGTCCGACGAGCCACAGCGCCGCTACGGGGCCTACGGCCGGTCGTGGGCGGCGTACGTTCGTGATCCCGACGGGCGTCGTGTCGAGTTGAAAATTCACTAATCGCCCGACGCAGTCACGGTGTGGAGTGAATGGTGCGGTTTTATTATTCATGCGTCCACTTAGCGGATGATGAACATCCTGCTCGTCGACACCGACGGGGGAGCGGGCGTGGACCTGCAGGAGTCCGTCGACGGGATCACCGTCGACCGGGTGGACGACGTTGCGGCGGCCTCGCGCCGACTCGAAGAGACGTCCGTCGACGCGGTGGTGTCGGTGACCGACCGCACGGACGTGGCACGGGACATCGAAGAGCGTCTCCAAGCCGGAGCCGACCGTCCGGTGCCGTTCGTCCGGCTGCCGAACCAGCGTGACTCCGCAGCAGCGATGACGGCACTCCGGCTGAGCGCCGAACGGCTCCTGGACGGCCACGGCAAGTCGCCGGGCGACGAGCGACCTCCGCCGGCGGACGACGGAGCGCTACGCGACATCCTCAAGCGTGCCGACGATCCCATCCTGGTGTTGCGTGAGACGACCGTCTGGGAGTGTAACGACGCCGTGGCCAACATCCTCGGATACCAGAGCCCAGCGGCGCTCCGCGGGACACCCGTCGCGGAGCTCTCGCCGCCGACCCAGCCCGACGGTCGGGCCTCGCACGTGAAGGCCGTGGAGATGGTCGAGCAGGCCGCGGAGGTGGGGCATCACCGCTTCGAGTGGGTCCACCGCCGGGTCACCGGCGAAGAGATCCTGTTTGCCGTCTCGCTGACGCCGATTGTCCACGAAGGAACGCGGCTACTCTACTGCGTCTGGGAGGAACTCGGTGGCCGGCAGGACTTCGCCCCCGCCGAGTTGCCGCGTCCGACGGGCCCGACCGGGGAGCCGAGTGTTTTGGCGATCGACGCTGAGGGAGGACGAGGATCCACGACCCGGTCTCTCAAGCAGGCGGGCGGGCTGACGGTACGGACGGTCGGGACGCCGAACGTGGCGCTGCAGACGCTGCTTGAGGACGACGCGATCGACTGTCTGGTGACCGACCACCGGCCACCGGGCCTCGATGGCGTCGAGACGGTCGAGACTCTCCGGGAGCAGTTCCCGATCTTGCCGATCGTCGTCATCCTTCCGGAGCCGGACGACACCGTCGCGACCGACGCGGTGGCCGCCGGCGCCTCGGACGTGGTCGTCCGGTCCGAGAGCGGCCGCCAGCTGGCCGACCGGCTACGTGCGGTCGTCCGCCAAGCCCGTCTGCAACACGGGGCGCTGGCCCACATCGAGCGCTCGCAGGCCATGCTCGAGCGGCTGCCGTTGCCGACGGCACTGTTCCAGCGTCGGTACGTCGAGGCGTGTAACCGGGCGTTCGCGGAGTTGATCGGGCGAGACGTCACGCGGCGCGGCGACCGGCCGCTGGCGACGGCGATTGTGCACCCGGGCGACCGCGACCGGTTCGGACGACTGCTCGACGAGTGGAGTGCGGGGACGCGGGGGGTCTCCGAACACGAGCTTCGAATCGTCCGGCCGGACGAGACGATCCGCCACTGCGCGGTGGCCGGCCGACCACTTGAGGGCGACCGCGAGCGAGGGGTGCTGGTGTCCTTCAGGGACGTCACCGAACACACGCGACAGGTCGAGATGCTCGAGCGCGAGCGGGAACTCTATGGTACGGTGCCCGCTCGGCTGATCGACGCCCGCACCCGTGAGGCGGTCGAACACGCCGCCGTCGACACCCTCCACGAGGTTGGCTATGCGCTGGCGTGTATCTGTACGACCGAGGACGACAAGCTCACGCTCCAGGCCGCCCGCGGAGATGAGTCGTATCTGTCGGCCCGCGATCCGACGGTCGAGGCGACTCCTAGCCGGAGCGAACCGGGGGTCTGGGCGGCGTCGACCGGCGAACCACAGTACGTCGAGAACCTCCAGACGCTGCTACCGGCGGACTGGCGGGAGGCAGCACTCGATGCGGGCTTCCGTAGTGGCGGCGGGATCCCGCTGACGTACAACGGGATCCGCTACGGTGTGCTGTCGGTCTACGCCAGCCAACCGGGCCGCTTCGACGAACACGAGCGGACGATCCTCGAGCGGTTCGCGGACGTCGTCGCGTTCGCCATCCACGCGGCCGACCTCGAGACCAGTCGGGCCGGAGACACCCGGGCCGAAGTCGACCTGTCGCTGGAGGCCGATGGGTACTACCTCGTCGATCTCATCCGCGAGGGGACGGTCGAGGGACCCATCCGGGTACTCGAGACGGTCCCCCGGGAGGACGACGAGGTGCTCCAGTACGTGACGATCACGGCCGACCGGCCGGCGGCGGCCAAGGCGGCCCTGGAGACGCATCCAGCGGTCACAGACGCCCTGCGGATCCCCGGAACCGATCCGGCGCGATTCCAGGTGATCGCCGACGGACCGGTTCCGGAGGCGGTACTGGCCGAACCCGGCGTGCTCGTCACCGAGACGACGGTCTCCTCCGCCGGCGTGGCGCTGTCCTTCGAAGCGGCCGTCACCCAGGATCTCGAGGTCCTCACCGATCGCCTGGCCGAGACCTTCGGCCGGACGACCGTCGAGTTGATGTTGACCCACAAGGAGGGCCCTGACGGGTGTCCCGATCGGTTCCGGCGGGCCGAGCTGACGGACAAGCAGGCAACCGCGTTGCGGGCGGCCTACCACCACGGCTACTTCGACCAGCCGCGCGGGCACTCCGCGGAAGAGATCGCCGAGACGCTCGGCGTCTCGCATGCGAGGTTCCTTGAGCACCTGCATCGCGCCCAGCAGAAGCTACTCGCCGCTCACCTGGAGTAAGATGCAGCCCCCCTCGCGTGAACGGCGCCGCTCGCGTGTGCTGGCCTGTAGAGCCGGTCGTCCCGAGTGCAACGTGAGGCTCCCCCTCGGGGTAGAACCGGTGTGTCCGTACCCGATACCCGGTGTCACCCGTATCCGCAACACGGTTGGGGTGCCGAGATCCCGCTCGTGTCGACCGGGGAGGCCGGTAACATGAACGGGGCGCTCGAGGTGATCCTCCTGGTGCTCGCTGTGAATCTCCTCGCGTACGCGGGGGTGACGGCCATCGCGTGGTGGAACCGTCACAAGCCCGGAGTCTGGTACTTCGTGCTCGGAGCGCTCTGTATGATCGGCTTCTCGGTGTCGGACATCGTCATACTCACGACCGACCGTGTTGCCCTGATCGAGCAGATCCAGATCCTGACCACCGGGCTGGCGCCGGCGGCGGCCGCCACCTGGGTGTTGTTCGTGTTGGGCTACCTGGGTTACCTGGCGAACGTCTCCGTGCGCCAGCAGCTTGCGGTCGGGGCCGTCCTCGTCGGGGTACCGCTGACACTCGCACTCATCCCTGGTGTGTACGTCGATCCGGGTGTCGCCACGCTGTTCGGCACCCCGAGCTCGGATCCGCAGTACGATGCGGTGGGATCGGTGATTCTGCTGGCGACGCTCGTCTCGCTGCTGGTCGGGAGCCTTCTACTACTCCGGGCGGCGGTGGTCCAGACGGTCGTACCGGTGCGCACCGCACTCGTTCTGGCCGTGCCGGCACTGGTGTTCCTCCTCGCGGCGACGGTGGGGTTCACCGGGGCCGTCCCCCCGACGGTCCCGTTGCCGCGGCTCGCGGGGCCGGTCGCCGCGGTCGCGTACGTGTACTTTTTCGCCCACGCCGAGGGGTTCAGCGTACTCCCCGCGACGGGTCACGCCGGGGTCTACCGGGCGTTCGATCGGCTGGAGGCGGGGGTCGTCGTCGTCGAGGACGGGACTGTCATTCTCTGTAACCCGACCGCGGCGGCGTATCTCGGGCTCGATGGAGCCCGGGCTGCCCGTGGAGCGTCAGTCGAGACGGTTATCGGTGACTTCTGCGACGCGGCGACCGAAACAACGGCCACGGGAGCACCGGCCGACTGCGTCTCGCCGACCGATCCCGTCCCGGCAGACACGCCGCCGGTCACGGTCGACCGTGACGGGCGAGTCTACGAGGTGACCCGCTCGAACCTCCACTCCAGCGGCTATGCGCTGTTGATCCAGGACGTGACGACGCGACGGGAACGCCGGGCGCTGAAACGGCAGAACGAACAACTCGAGCGGTTGGCCCAGGTCGTCTCCCACGACTTTCAGACGCCGCTGTCGACCGCGGACAAGCTCACTACGCTGCTCCGGCGTGACGGGATGGGGCCGGACTCGCGGACCACCCGGACACTCGACGATCTGGAGGCGGTCCACGACCGGCTGCGGGCGTTCGCGGACCACCTCCCGGCGCTCGCCCGTGGGAGTACGGCGGTCGGCGACCCCGTCGAGTGTGATCTCGCCGAGATTGCGCAGGCGGCCTGGGACGTCGTCGATACCGGTTCCCTCACCCTCGAGATCGACGGCTCGCGCCGGATCCACGGCGACCCCAACCGTCTCGAACAGGCCTTTCAGAACCTCTTCGAGAACGCCGTGACCCACGGAAACGTCGAGGCCGACGAGCCGGTGGCAGCACGCGCCCAGACGGTTACGGTCGGCACCCTCGAGGCAGGTTTTTACGTTGCGGACGACGGTCCCGGCTTTCGCGAGACACAGGGCGAGGAGCTCTTCGACTACGGCATGAGTACCGGCACGGGGTCGGGCCTGGGGCTAGCTATCGTCCGGACGATCTTCGAGGCCCACGGGTGGACGGTCACTGCGATGGAGGGGTCAGACGGCGGGGCCCGGTTCGAGGTTCGCGTCGAGACCGCCGCCCACACCGAGGGACAGGATCCGGCTCTGGCCGGGTGAACCGCCTCGGGGGCGAACCCTGTGGTGGTCCCCTCCACCGACGCGACCGGTCGAAACTACCTCCGAATGCAGGTGTGGTTCTTATACCCGCCGGTAGCCTGGAACGGAACAGACCGGCCAGTACACCATGTATCCCGACCATCACGATCGGACGGTCGAGCGGCCGTCCGACCAGGCAGCCGTCCTGCTGGTCGACGACGACGCCCAGTGGGCACGTGCCACGGCACGACTCCTCGAGGCAGACGAGTCCGCCCTCGAGGTGACGATCGCCGCCGACCTGGCCACCGGCCGCGAACAGGTGCGATCGAACCAGTGGGACTGTGTCGTCTGTGACTACCAGCTCGGCGACGGGACTGGCTTCGACCTGCTCGAGACCGTCCAGGAGGTGACCACCGACTGTCCGTTTCTGCTCGTCACCGGCCGCGGCGACGAGGAGATCGCCAGCCGGGCGATCCGTCGTGGGGTCACAGACTACATCATCAAGAACCACGACGACGGTGCGGCCACCCTGCTGGGTAACCGAGTGCGAAACGCGATCGTCTCGGCGCGGCGTCAGCGCCAGCTGGATCGCGAACACCACGGCAAGGCGGCACTGCTCGACCTGCTCCGCTCGCAGCCACCCACCGACGGGCTCCTGGACCGGTTCTGTCACATCCTGGTCGAAAACAACCGGTACGCCGGTGCGTGGGTCGGGGCCATCGACTCCGGGCCCGAGCCGACGATCGTCCCCCAGGCGGTCGAGGGCTGTCAGCCGTATCTCGACGCGGTAGTGGGAGCGACGGGCATCCAGCAGGACAGCCCGGATCCGGCTGGACGGCTCCTGGGGCGTGACGAGCCGGTCGTCGTCTCGCTGTCCGACCCGCCCGACGGCGGAACGGTCCCCACGGGTACCCGGCTGGCGGCCGAGGACTGGGCGCCGGTCGCCCGTGAGTTCGGGCTGCAAACCGGTATCGCGTTGCCGATCACCTACGACGGGGTCCGGATCGGCATCCTCGGGGTGTACCTCTCGGCCGACGAGCCGCCACTCACCTCGCGTCGGTGGGCGGTACTCACCGAGTACGCCGACGTAGTCGGGCTGGCACAGCAGAACGCCGAGTTGAAACGATCCCTACTCGAGGACCCGGCAGTCCGTCTCGACGTCGAGATCACCGATCCGTCGGTCCCACTGGCCGAGCTCACGGCGGCCCTAGAGGAGGAGGCGTCGGTTCGCGTGCTCTCGACGGCCCGACACGACGACGGCCAGACGCAGTATCTGGTGGAGACATCGGAGGTCCCGGTTGAGGCCCTCGAGGCGGCCGCACGGGACGCCCGGACTTTCGAGCTGGCGTCGCTGACGACCACGGCCGAGGGCGTCCGGTTCGATGTCCGGAGTACCGTCCGCACGCCCGAGGCCAGCGTGACCGCACACGGCGGGACGGTCGGCGAGATCACCGCGTCCGAGGGGACGGTCAACGTCCGCCTCGCGGCGACGGACTACGCCACCGCGGGGGCGATCACCGACGAACTGGACGGCCGATTCGAGACGGTCACCGTGACGGCACTGTGGAACAGCGACGCCGACGTCACCCGGTCGACGGCGTCGCCGCTGGCCGATCTCACCGACCGGCAGGCGTCGGTTATCCGCCACGCGTACTTCAGCGGCTACTTCGAGCGGCCCCGCGTCGTCTCGGCGACCGAACTGGCCGACACTCTCGGAATTGCCCGCGCGACGATGACCCAACATCTCCGGGCTGCCCAGCGGAAGCTCCTCGGGGCCGTCCTCGAGGAGTGACGGGCCAGCGTGGGCGCTCCGATCCGGTGTGCCTGCACATGCTGGTATATTCGTTATGATGTCGAATCTAGTACCAGCCTGTATGCCGAGCGAAATCCGTGTTCCGGGGAGATGGTGGATTCCGGCGACAGACCGGTGGTCTGTTCGTGGGGTCGCCTGTGGAGTGCTCCCCAGTCCCCGATCAGTTGGAGGCGAACACGCGCGTCAAACGGCTCTCCAGCCGGAGGGCTGTGGCGGAAGTCGCAACCCAGATCACACATGATCGGTGCTTCGGTCCGCTCGGTCGCGGTCGCTGCCACCGTCTTCTTACTGTTCACTGTCGGATTGTTGGGGACCGGTGTCGGGGGTGCACAGAACGGGGCGTTTCCGATTGAGGAGGACTTCGACGACGAAACGCTGGCGGACTGGACGCTTTATAATCAAGCGAGTTCGGGAGAAACGGTTGACGGTGAATCCTCACTTCGATTAACAACAGCGGGACAATACCAGATGGGAACAGCACTGTACAACGAGAAGTTTCCGACTGATACCGGCATTACTGCCGAATTTCGCTACTACGCAGACGACGGCACCGGTGCGGATGGAGTTAGTTTCTTTTTTCTTAATGCGTCTCAGGTTGATCCAGGTACCTTCTCTCCAGGGCCTTCTGGCGGTGGGTTCGGATATAAAGCTATAACAGATTTTGAAAAAGACAATTTTGGATCAGGTGTCAGAGGTGGATTTCTAGGTGTTGCGTTTGATGAATATGGTGCCTTCGGAGATGGACCAGGCGTGGCGGTTCGGGGAGCAGGTAATGCCTCATTGTTCCTTGCCTATCCTCTTCTAGACCAAACAAACGAGAGCGATATTCAGGGGGGGGATATTGATGGTGGCTGGCGGCGTGTTCGTATCTCGACCTACCCGAAGACTGGCACAACAGACAAGATTGAAATTCAAATCGAGATGAGTTTTGACGGTGGTACGACCTGGGAGACGGTTATTAACGGCACCTACAGTGAAGATGAAATTTCCTCGGCGTTCCCAGAAGAGTTCTATCTCGGCTTGACCGGAGTAACCGGCGCTTCCACCAACGTTCACGCCATTGATGATCTCTCCGTGAGAAAACCTGCGGATGTTGCAACGACGGTTACCACTCAGCCACCTACCGTAGCTCCCGGTGACACTGTTGAGTACGCATTCAAGGTGTCAAATGATGGTCCAAATGGTGTAGACGATCTCACCCTATCATCAACAGTCGCAACGGGGGCTGGAGGTCTAAACGGTATTGACTGGGATGTTGGCGATGACGGTACATTCGAGGAGAAAGATTCCACTTCCACTGCGATCCAACTGAGTGCGGGCGAAACGAAGACAATTCGCTTGCGTGGCAAAGTTGATGCCGATGCCGAGGGCAATCTAAACCACAACATCAGCACATCACTAGGACAAGAACTCATTGATCCCACACCAAGTAACGGTAGAGCGTCCATCTCACTCAATATCAATGGGCCACCGACAACTCCCTCACTAAACGACAACAGTATCACCCAGTCAGCCACGACCAACGCTGTCGTCGGCACGCTCACCGCGGAGGACCCTGATGGCGACACACTGAGCTACTCGCTTATTAACGGGAACGGTGACGACGACAATGGCAAATTTTCTATCGACGGCACAGAGCTGCGCGCCGATGATGCGAGCACTATGCCTGCCGGGGACTACAGCGTCCGTGTCGAGGCTGCGGACGGCAAAGGGGGCACAACAGAAAACGCGCTCACAGTGACCGTCGTGGACAATCTTCCACCACAGCTTACCGTCACTGTCACCGACAATACCGACGGGGACGGCACTCTCGCCGCGGGCGATGAAGTCCAGATCGAAGCCGACGTCACCGACGTGACGGACGTCGACACCGTCATCGCGGACGCCTCCGCCTTCGATGCCGGTCACCAAGTGGATCTTTCTCACGATACTGGCACCACCTACAAGGAATCGGTGACTGTTGGCCAGAACCCCACACAAGGGACGCAATCGGTCACCGTGACCGCGACAGACACCAAAGACAACGAGGCATCTGTCACGGGTGGACAGCTCACCGTCGATACGAACCCACCAGACATAACCGGTGTCACCATCTCTGACGACGATGGCAACGATGTCCTCGCCGACGGCGACGACCTGACGATCGAAGCCGAGGTCACCGACGCCACCACCGTCGACACGGTGACTGCTGACGTCTCAGCGTTCGACGAAGGAGAGATATCTCTTTCTTCGACACAGGGTGATACATACAGAAAGACCATAACGCTCGATGGGAGTCTCGAAGAGGGCGCGCAGTCGGTGACAGTGAGTGCGACCGACGATCTCGGCAATGGCGGCGGTCAAGACTCGGCGTCGAACGCCCTCACCGTCGACAACACCCCGCCAACCACGACCGACGACACCGGTGACGCAGACGAGGACGTGACCGGTACGCAACTCGTCTCCGACGTTCGAACCAACGACGACGACGGGGTGAGTGCCGACAGCGACCTCGAAGTCACGGAGGTCGATGGAGACACGAACAATGTCGGGCAGGCCGTGGCGGGCACCGCCGGCGGACAGTTCACTATCACCGCCGACGGCGAAGTGACCTTTGACGCTGAGAGGGACTTCGAATCGCTCAACAACGGCGACACGGAACAGACGAGCGTTGCGGTGACCGTCGCCGACGAGGCGGGCAACGAGGACACCTCGACCGTGACGGCGACCGTCCAGGGCGTCAACGACGATCCGACCGGGCTCTCGATCGACGACACGAACCTTCTCCAGTCGGCTGGCACGGACGCCCCTGTCGGCACGCTCTCGGCGACCGATGTCGACAACGACGACGCCGCGCTCACCTATACCCTTGTCACGGGAGCGGGGGACGGCGACAACGGCGAGTTCAGTATCGACGGCGACGAACTCGAGGCGACGGACGCGAGCACGATGGCCGACGGCGAGTACGACGTTCGCGTCAGGGCCGAAGATCCAGACGGCGGCACCACCGACGCGCAGTTCGATATCACTGTCGACGACAACGTTGAGCCGACGATCCACGACGTCACTATCACCGACGCGACCGACGGCAACGGCATCCTCGCCGACGGCGACGACCTGACGATCGAAGCCGAGGTCACCGATGTCACCGCGGTCGACACCGTCACGGCGGACGCCGCGGCGTACGACGCCGGAACGGTGACACTCACGCATGCAGGGGACGACACCTACGATGAGACGCTACAGATCGGACAGAAGCCCACCGAGGGAGCCCAGTCGGTGACGGTGAGCGCGACTGACGATCTCGACAACGGCGGGAGCCAAGACTCGGCGTCGAACGACCTCACCGTCGACCTCACCCCGCCCGCCACGGCCGACGACGCCGGCACCGGCAACGAGGACGAAAACGGCACGACTCTCGTCGACGACATTCGAACCAACGACACCGACGCGGTCTCGGACAGCGCGGATCTCACCGTCACGAAGGTCGATGGAGCCACGAACAACGTCGGGGGGGCCGTGGCGGGCACCGACGGCGGACAGTTCACTGTCACCGCCGCCGGTAAGGTGACCTTCGACGCCGACGCCGACTTCGAATCGCTCAACGACGGCGACACGGAACAGACGAGCGTTGCGGTGACCGTCGCCGACGAGGCGGGCAACGAAAACACCTCGACCGTGACGTCGACGGTCGAGGGCGTCAACGACGATCCGACGAACCTGTCGGTCGACAACACGACGGTCCGCCAGTCCGCGGGCGTGAACGCGACCGTCGGCACCCTCTCGGCAGAAGACGTCGACAACGACGTCGCAAATCTCACGTACACGCTCGTCGCGGGCACGGGAGACGCCAACAACAGCGAGTTCAAGATCGACGGCGACGAACTCCAGGCGCGCAACGCGAGTGTCCTCCCGAACGGCACCTACCAGGTCCGCGCGCAGGCTGCTGACCCGAACGGCGGCACCACCGAGGAGCCGTTCACGATCACAGTCGTTGACGACGTCGCACCGCGGATCTCCGCCGCCAGCATCACCGACGCCACCGACGACAACGGTATCCTCGCCGCGGGCGACACTCTGCGGATTGAGGCGAACGTCACCGACATCACCGCGGTCGACACGGTCACGGCCAACGCGTCTGCGTTCGACGACGGGACGGCGACGCTGGAGCGAACCGGTGGTGACACGTACACACAGACGGTCACCGTCGGGGCGGACGCAACGGAGTTCGACCAGACGGTGACGGTGAACGCGACCGACACGGTCGACAACGGTGGCGCCCAGGCGGCCGTCTCGAACCCGCTGGTTGTCGATCTCACCCCGCCGACGATCGCCAACGATTCGGCGACGGTCACCGAGTACGCCCGTGGCCGGCAGATTGTCGCGGACCTGCGGCTCAACGATACCGATGCGGTCTCCGACAGCACCGATCTCGTGGTCACCGCGGTCGCGGGCGATCCGGCCGGGGTTGGTCGGGCGGTCGAAGGAAGCGACGGCGGACGGTTCACCGTCACGTCGGACGGCCAGGTCACGTTCAACGCGCTCCGGGACTTCATCTACCTCTTCGGCGGCGAGTCGGCCCAGACCAGTATCGAGGTGACGGTCGCCGACGAGGCGGGCAACGAGGCGAACCAGACGATCAATACGACCGTCGAGGGGGTCTACGAGTCAAGTAGCGGCCCGAACGTTTTCCTGCCAGCGCCGACCCAGCGGGCTGCCGCGACACAGACATACACGGTCGAGAACCTCAACGGCGGCCAGCAGGTCGTCATCGACGGAGCCAGTGTGAGCCTGCGGAGGGCGGAGGCCAACCCACAGCCCGGCCTGAGAGACCCACTCGCCCGGACCGAGAACGTGCGGCTGGACCAAGTCGCCGTCGCGGTCGAATCGGACACGGATCTCACCGTCGACATCGGGACCTACGACGAGGACCTCACGCCCAGTGCCGGCGGAGAGACGCCGCCGACCGTCGAGTCGGCAGCCGCCTCCTTCCAGGCGGAAACCGGTCGGGTGGCGGCAGGCTACGTCTCGGTCAACGACCGGATCGGCGCCGAGAGTATCTCCGGAGCAACGCTCGACTTCAGCGTCCGCGCCGGCTATCTCGAGGGCCTCGGGGTGGCCCCCGGCGAGGTAACGCTGTATCACCTCCAGGACGACGGATCGTGGGTCGAACGCGAGACGGCCTACCGCGGCCGAACGGGTGAGTACCACCGCTATACAGGGAGCACGCCATCATTCTCGATGTTCGCGCTGGGGACGCCCGCGCCGTCGGTGGTGGTGACCGACGCGCGGGTGAACCGATCGGCCGACACCGCCACCGGAACGACGACGGTGCGGGTGCGCATAGAGAACCGCGGCGTGACCGACGCCAGGCCATCGATTGAGATCACCGCTGACGGCGACCCGCTCCAAACGCTCAGGCCGACGATCCGGGCCAACGCCAGCACGACCGTCGTCGAGACCATCACCCTGCCGGCCGGCGCCAGCGAACTCGTGGTTGCCGGCCAGTCATTGGGAACGATCGGGCGAGACGCGGCCGGGCAGCCGGTCGACCGGACAGGACCCTCGCCGTTCGTCCCCACACCCGGAGTCGCGGTCGTCCTCGCAGTACTCACCCTCCTGGCGATCGGCCGCCGCCGGCACTAGCACGGATCAGTACTCGATTTCCTCGCGGGTATCCGTGCCTGCATCGGACGCTGCACGGGAAGTGACCGACCCCGACCTAACTCGCTCGGTCTTAGGACATCGCTGGTCAAGCGAGGGCCGTTGATCTGGGACCCGCCGTCAGTTGTCGCCGGTGAGGAAGGTCGTTCCTCGCCGTACCAAACGGTCTTCAAGGTCAGCACCCCCACTATTCGGAGGCCAGACTACTGTAGCCACTGATACTATCGATTTGTGCGACGGCATCACTGGTCATCGGAGCGTTGTCGCCCGGCGAAAGGTGTATTCAACCACCGGTCATCACTCAGGCTTACATGTCGCTGGCTCTTGTTCGAATTGGAAACGACACGACGAAATCAACGTGCACGCACTGCACGGTTCCCTGAAGCTATTTCAGCGATAGTGAAACGGGGTTCGGAGTTTCGATTGCGGAGGAGACGCTCATGAAATCGCTGGACTGGTTGATGAGCGCGCTGACCTCGGCGCAAGTCGTTCCAAGATACTCAAAGCTGTGCTGACAGCGTATCTCAGATCTGACGGTGACCACAAATTACGGATCCGTGAACGCATCGTCCGCCGTTGAACGGACACTCTGTAACTCTTCTTGAACTTCGTGCACTTGGTGCACGTTTTTGAAGTCTGTTTCAGTCGAATTGATAGATTCACTGACTAAAATCGCCCACTAAAGCGGTAACGAGTGATATTGGATAGGGAGCCAGACAGTAGCAACGACGCTGCCGTTTCCGGTCGTGTTGGATTCCTCCCGGTCGCAAGCGCTCGCCTTTTGAGAGAGGGACCTCCGCCTCGAGAGGCGCTGAAGAACGTTCCAGTGCCTGCATGTGATGGTATATTGGTTATACTGTCGTATCCAATAGGTTCGACCATGTTAGGCACGTGTTCACCGAGAGGGCAGCAACATCTTTCGACAGTCGAAGATTTTCGACACCGCGGTTGCTCGGCACCGGCAGACGTCCAGTGTCCCAGGCGGGGCGATCGGAGCGGTCGGTCGTCACGAACTGCGGCCTGTGGCCGACGTCACCATGCATACCACAATGAGGGCCGGCGTCAATGAGGGAAGGTCGCGCGGTGATGGGTGCGCTGGTGTTACTGGCCTCTTTAATCGGCGTCCTGGCGGCTGGTGGTCCGGTGGTCGGGCTCGCTGCGGCTGCCAATCAACCGGTGGATCTCACAGCGAATGACCTGTCCGGTGAAGGAACGAGTGAGGATCCGTACGAAATCGGCAACGTCTCCGAGTTGCAGGCAATAAATAGCGATCTTGATGCGCACTACGAACTCGTCTCCGACGTTGATGCCTCGGAGACAGAGTCGTGGAACGGTGGGGAGGGATTCGACCCCATCGGGAGCTGCACCGGAGTGGATGGGGCGGATCCGTGGCAGAGGTGTTCTGGCCAGCAATTTACCGGGACGTTCGACGGTGACAGTCACACCGTGTCCGGGCTCACAATTGACCGCCCTGATACGAACGGAGTGGGGCTGTTTGCCGCTGCTGACGAAGCACGGTTCACAAACCTGCGTCTCTCGTCAGTGAACATCACCGGCGGCGAGAATACCGGCGGATTAGCCGGACAGATAGTATCCGATGATATCGATACCAAGGACGGATTCGTCGGGAACGTCTCGGTCAACGGGACCGTAACCGGCGAACTCGATACGGCCGGTGTCGTGGGGCACGGGCTTGACATCACCCTCGAGGACCAGATCGTGTTCACCGGCACAGTCGTTGGCTCCGACGAGGTCGGTGGAATCCTCGGTCGCTCGTCGGAGGCGACGGCGGTGAGCACGAGTTACGTCAGAGCAACGGTGAAAGCGAATGGAGATGGGCAAGGACGGGTGTACGAAAATGAAGCCGTTGCTGGGGGTCTCGTCGGAAACAGTGGTAATCCATCCGACTTCACGAACGTCTACACTGTTGGGTCTGTCAGTGGAGACGTGGCCGGTTCGATCGTTGGAGGCGGGAACGACCCCTCAAGCTTCGAAGACGTGTACTGGGACACCGACAATGGTCCAAACGATCCCGTCGGGGGATACGAACCTGATGGTGTCGTTACCCCACTATCCACAGCCGAGATGCAGGGCGTCACCGCCGAGGAGAATATGGATTTCGACTGGGATGGGACGTGGCAGAGCGTCGCCAACGACTACCCGGTGTTCCAGTGGGAAGCCGCTGCCGTCGGAGAATCGTCGATCGCCGGTATCGATGCAACGGACGCGACTGCGGTAGTAAATGAGACCGGCGGAGTGACCGTCGTCGCAACCGACGAGTTCGGTAACCGTCTCGAGTCGACGTCCATCTCTGTCGACGCCACAGACGGACTCTCTGGGATCAACACTGGCGACACGGGAACGACCGATTCGAACGGTCAAGCTACGTTTACGTTCACCGAGGAAACGGCTGGGACCTACGATCTAACCTTTTCAGCGGACGAATCGATAACCGATACTGCGACAGTGACCATTCGGGAAGGGGTCAATTGCGCAGTGGTAGAGTACAGCGGTGACGGGTCCACTGACGATCCATACGAGATCGACTCGCTGGCGAAACTCCAGTGTATCAAGCAGGACCTCGATGCACACTACGAACTCGTCTCCGACGTCGACGCCTCGGCGACGAGCGGGTGGAACGGCGGGAAGGGGTTCGAGCCGATCGGGAACTTCAGCCAGCCGTTCACTGGCACGTTCGATGGAAACGCGAACTCGATCGAGGGGGTGACGATTGATCGGCCAAACGACAACTTCGTCGGCCTATTCGGTGCCGCCGTCGGCACGACCGACAGCCGACCGCTGATAGGAAATCTTCGGCTCGAGGGGGTCAACATAACCGGACAGGCCGGGAGTCACCGATATGACGGGACGGGAGGTGGCGGGGTTGCAGGCCTCCTCGGTGGTGTCAACGCCGAGACAGACACGTCACATGCGCGAATCGTCAATGTGAGCGTGAACGGAACGATAACCGCCAGTGGGGGCGACTACAACGTCGCCGGCATCGTCGCCGGAGCGGTTGATTTTGAGGGCAGGAGCAACGGATTTCTCCTCGAAGATCAAGCTGTCTTCACTGGGGAGATCGACGCCCCCGGCGTGACGCAGGTCGGGGGAATGGTGAGCAGGACGGGGTACGAGACGAGCCTCAGCACCGGCTACGTCGTGGCTGATATCACTGCCGGTAGCGAGGTCGGCGGCATTGTCGGTCATTCCTCCACCAAACCGTCTACGTTCGAAGAGATGTATTACGCGGGGAACATCTCTGGCGACAGTGATGTCGGAGCCATCGTCGGTCTTGTCGGGGATGACGGCGATGACTTCCAGTCCTCCGTCTACTGGGACAGTTCACTCGAAAGCGACGGATTCGGTGTCAGAGACGAGGATGGTACAGTCGATATGACCCCGCTCTCGACAGCCGAGATGCAGGGCGTCACCGCCGAGGAAAATATGGATTTCGACTGGGATGGGACCTGGCAGAGCGTCGCCAACGACTACCCGGTGTTCCAGTGGGAGGCTGCAGCAGTGGACGGTAAGTCCGTCGCCAACATCGAAGCTGTTCCCGTTGCCCTCGCCCCGGAAAGTACGGATACGCTAACGGTCAGAGCGACGGACGCATTCGGGAACCCGATTGAGGGCGTAGAGATCACGGTACAAGATGCCGACGGCCTCTCTTTCGACAAGGACACAAACAGCACCGAGACCAACGGCGAGACCACGTTCACGGTCGAGACTGGAGCAGAGGCTGCCTACAGTCCCACGTTTACGGCTGTAGATAGATCGATCACCGACACCGCCACGATGATCACATACGCTGAGGGCAATGGCTCCGAGAGTGATCCCTACGGGATCGGTAACTGGTACCACCTCGATAACGTGCGCGAGAACCCCGCTGCCAACTACACCCTCCTCGACGACCTCGATTCGAATACGACAGGCTACGACGAGGTGGCTAACACGAGTGCGAACGACGGGAAGGGATTCGAGCCGATCGGTACATCAGAAGCTCCGTTTACCGGGACGTTCGACGGACAAGACAACGAGATCGACGAACTCGTCATCGCCCGGCCAGCGGAGGATGGCGTCGGTCTGTTCGGGTTCGTCGGTACGACGGCTGGCGAGGAGGGTGTCATCGAAAACCTCCACCTCTCGAACGTGGACGTCACTGGAAACGGAGACTACGAGGACGGGGGTGTCGGTGGGCTCGTCGGAAAAATGGAAGGTGGTGAGCTCAGAGACGGGAGCGTAAGCGGGACGGTTACTGGAACTGACCAGTACGTTGGACTTGTCGTCGGAAGCGGGTGGAATTCAGCAGATGAAGGCCTGAATCAGATCCTCCGATTCGACTCACACGGGACGGTGACGCAGTCCGGTGGTACGGGCCGCGTTGGTGGACTGGTCGGTGGGACGGATGGAATGACCATCTCGGCGTCGTACTCCACGGCCACAGTCAATGCTTCTGGCAATGCCATCGGCGGGCTCGTGGGTAACTTTGCCGTCGGAACGATTTCCAAGTCGTATGCGACAGGGGAAGTAACTGGGGAGGCGAGAGTCGGTGGGCTCGTCGGCACGAACCGTGGAACGGTTTCTAAGTCGTATGCGACCGGAGGTGTGACCGGCTCCGGAAACGACGTGGGTGGGCTTGTTGGATTCAAAGAAGACGGTGCAACGACCGAGGACTCGTACTGGGATACGGATACGACCGGGCAGGCGTCGAGTCGCGGTGGGACGGGACTGGCCACCGATCAGATGCGAGGCAGTGCTGTATCGAACAATATGACAGCGTTTGATTTCCAGAACACCTGGGGTGTCCGCAGTGGGACGGCAGTCTCGTACCCGTATCTGCGGAACAACACCCAATCGCCGCCACCGGGGCTTGAGAGTCCGTTTGCTGGCGGCACTGGATCTGAATCGTCTCGGTTCGAGATCGAAAACTGGTATCATCTTGACAACGTAAGTCGGCTCCCGGGTGCGAACTACACGCTTGTTGCCGATCTCGATTCGAATACGACAGGCTACGACGAGGTGGCAAACGCGAGTGCGAACGACGAGAAGGGATTCGAGCCGGTTTCTGTATTTACTGGTTCGCTTGACGGCCAAGGACATGCGATTGAAGATCTAACAATCAATCGGACGGATGAGGATGGTGTCGGCCTGTTCAAGAGCGTCGATACCGGTGGATCTGGCACTGGAACAGTGCGTAATCTTGATCTAGTCAACGTCGATATTGCTGGTGGTAACCAAACAGGTGCGGTCGCAGGTGCCCACTCAGTAACTCAAACGATCGAGAATATATCAGTAACTGGTCATATAGACGGCGACCAGAGGGTTGGTGGGGTGGTCGGATTCAACGTCGGCCACGTCAGAAATGTCTCTGTTGATGGAACGGTCAACGGCTCTATCCGGGTTGGCGGTCTAGTCGGTGATAACTCTGCTGACAGCCCGAGCCGTGAAGGTGGCACTATCCTCAACTCTCACGCTGGAGCTAGCGTCGAAGCGTATGGAGTCGTTGGCGGTCTCGTCGGGGCAAACGGGGACAAAAGACAACTATTCGTACAGACCAGCATATTCTCTGGCGGTACCATCACCAACTCGTCAGCTAGCGGCACGGTCGCTGTCACTGTCTCACCGAGCGTGACAGGCGAAAGAGCCGGTGGCCTCGTCGGGCAGATGTACCTCGGGAACATTACGCGGTCGAGCGCTTCCGGCACTGTCGACGCGCCGGATGCCACCCACGTCGGCGGGCTCGTCGGCTACGCCGATGGGACTGAGAGTAACAATAGGCGTGTACGAACCATCCGCGAGTCCTACGCCACCGGTGACGTCACCGGAAACGAGTCCGTCGGTGGTCTGGTCGGGACCACGCGGAACGAAACGATTGTTGACAGCTACGCGGTCGGCAACGTCACGGGGACGAAAGCTGTCGGCGGAATGATCGGCACCCACACCGGAACAAACGCCGGCGTAACCGGGGCGTACGCGGCCGGTGTCGTCTCCGGAGGTGGTGCTGGGTTAATCGGGGCGGCAGACCGTGACGCTGCCGTTGCGGATGCATATTGGGACGTTGAATCAACCGACCGAGGATCCGGTACAGCCGGAGAACAAGATACCGGAACGACCGGACTCACTACCGGCCAACTGAAAGCTAACGACAGTCTGGTAGGCTTCGCGTTCTCATCAACATGGGCCGTGGTCGACAACGGCAGCTACATCTCGTACCCCTATCTCGCTACCAACGAGCAGTCTCCCGCTCCAGGACTTGAAGCTACTGTCTCGGAGGCACCTGCCGATCCGGCGCCGCCGAGCGGCAGCGACGATGACGGTAGCGTCTCAGCGTCAACTACCCCGGTGCCAGCAGGCGAGGCGGCCCGGTCGGTTGAGGTCAGCAACGCCGGTGCCGGTCAGCAGATCGTCATCGCCGGTGGTAGTGTCACGGTGAGTTCCGCGGACACCACTCAAACGCCCGATACGACGAATCCGGTCGCCGAGACTGAGAACGTCCGGCTGGACCAGGTGGCCGTTGAGGTTGCGAGGGATACGGACCTCGGGGTCGATGTCGAGACCTACGACGAGGAGTTAACGCCCAGCACCGGTGAGGATACTTCGCCGGACCCAGCCGTCGAGTCTGCCGCTGGGTCCTTCCAGGCCGAGACCGGCCGGGTAGCGGCAGGCTACATCTCTGTTGAGGCCCGGAGCGGCGGCGACAGCGTCTCTGAAGCGACACTCGACTTCAGCGTCCGCGCGGACTATCTCGAGGACCTCGGCGTGCCCCCGGCAGACGTGACAATGTACCACGAGCAGAGTGACGGCTCTTGGACAGAGCGTGAGACGGAATATCTCGGCACCGAGGGCGAGTACCACCGGTATGAGGGGACCACGCCGTCGTTCTCGGTGTTCGCCCTCGGAACGACCGCCCCATCGGTGGTCGTGACTGATACGAGCGTCGAGCCATCGAATGTTACCGCCGACGAAACGGCGACGGTCCGGGTGACCCTAGAGAACCGCGGCGTCGCCGACGCGAGGCCGTCGCTTGTGCTCACTGCCGACAACGATACCCTACAGACGCTCACGCCGACCGTCCCGGCCAACGCCAGTGAGACGGTCACGGTGACACTTGATCAGCCGGCCGGCATCTACGAGCTCGCGGTTGGAGACACCTCGGTCGGGACGCTTACCGTCGAGTCGACCGGCAGGGAATTCGGGGCCTCGCCGTTCGTCCCCACACCCGGAGTCGCGGTCGTCCTCGCAGTACTCACCCTCCTGGCGATCGGCCGCCGCCGGCACTAGCACGGATCAGTACTCGACTCCCTCCCGAGCACCCGTGCCCGCCTCGAAGGGGTGTTTGATCGCCCCCATGTGTGTCACGTATGCCGCGG
>CAZFMU010000013.1:0-19286 GCA_964520165.1 uncultured Salinarchaeum sp.
CCGCCGACCTCCTCCATGTCAAGGAGGTGTCATAACCAGCCTAGACCACGAACCCGCATCGGGCGGACACCCCAACATATCCGGCACATTCAATTGAAGGTTTCGAATCGTGGAGGCGCCACCCCCCGGATCGCAACTGTTTAACGCGCCGACCCTATTGGCTATCTCATGGCTGATTGCCCACTCGCGGACGAATGCCCGGCTTTCTCCGAGCGCATCCAGGGGATGGGATGCCAGCACTACGGGGACCGCGGTGGCAAGGAGTGGTGCAACCACTACAACCAACCGATTGAGGACCTCAAAACGGCCCCGGTCACCCCCGGTGAGGAACTCGTTGTCGACATCGTCGATATCCACGAGAGCGGCGCCGGTGTCGGCCGGACGGAAGACGGATTTGTTGTCCTCGTTGACGGGGTGCTCCCGGAGGCCCGCGCCCGTGTGCGAATCACGAAGGTTCACTCGAATCACGCCCGGGGCGAAGAACTTGAGCGACTTCCGCTTGAGCCGGACACCGAAGAGGACGCCGATGAGTCGGCGACCGACACAGACGAGGACGCGGCCTCGGAGGACGTCCGCTTGGGCAGTCGCGACAACTTCTGGGGCTCATAAACGGTCGCCCCGTGCACAGGCTCATCACCGACTCCGCACGACACCCATCTTATGTCTAGCGTTGAGGACACCGAGCTCGTTGACACCTTTGAGCAGTTCTTTCGCGAGTACTATCAGGACGCTATCGGCGAACTCGCCCGCAGGTACCCCACCGAACAACGTTCGCTGTACGTTGACTGGGACGATCTCTACCGGTTCGATCCTGACCTTGCCGATGACTACCTTGCTCAGCCCGAGCAGCTCCAAGAGTCCGCCGAGGAGGCCCTGCGGCTGTATGACCTGCCGATCGATGTCTCACTCGGACAGGCGCACGTCCGGGTACACAACCTTCCGGAAACCACGGACATCCGTGCGATCCGTGCCGAGGATGTCAACCGGCTAGTCGCCGTCCGTGGCATTGTCCGAAAGGCCACCGATGTGCGCCCGAAGGTCCGCGAGGCCGCCTTCCGCTGCCAGCGGTGTGAGACGCTCACCCGGGTGCCACAGACCGGCGGCACCTTCCAGGAACCACACGAGTGTCGCGGCTGTGACCGCCAGGGACCATTTCGGCTTGATGAGGATCAATCCGAGTTTGTCGACGCCCAGCGACTGCGCATCCAGGAGAGCCCAGAGGGCCTTCGTGGCGGTGAGACCCCACAGAACATTGATGTTGACATCGAGGACGACATCACCGGTGAGGTCTCCCCTGGCGACCGCGTGCAGGTTGTGGGTGTGTTGCGTCTTGACCAGGAGTCGAACGCCGATTCCCCCGTGTTTGATGTCTACATGGAAGGGGTCGCGATCGATCTTGAGGAAGAGGAATTCGAGGACATGGACATCACCGACGCCGACAAGCAGGCGATTGTCGATCTCTCGAACACCGACGACGTGTACGATCGGATGATCGACTCGATCGCGCCCTCGATCCACGGCTACGAGCGCGAGAAACTCGCCATCGCCCTCCAGTTGTTCTCTGGCGTCACGAAGAATCTCCCCGACGGATCGCGGATCCGGGGAGACTTACACATGCTCCTGATCGGCGATCCGGGTACGGGGAAGTGCGTAAAATATGATACAAAGGTCTCCCTTCCGGACGGAACGCAACCGGAAATCGGTACTATCGTCGAAGAGAACCTTGAGGACCCCACCCCCGTAGACGACGGAGTCTATCAAGAGTGCTCCATCCCGGTGCTGACGACTGATGGTCAACGGGTCGTTCCCGGTACCGCAAGCAAACTCTGGAAGCGACAGGCACCGGATCGGATGTACACCATCCGAACCGAAGGCGGCAAAACGCTTGAGGTAACCCCTTCGCATCCGCTCTTTACACAGACCGGGGGGAAGTTAGAGCCGACTACTGCGTCGGAGTTAGCCGACGGCGATTTCATCGCAACACCGATCGAACCGGACGAGTCGGTCGGCGCCCCGTATGCTCGGCCTGAGGCACCGAACGGGTTACGCACGCCCGAGACGCTTGGGTGCATCACGGAACAGAAGGCCCGCTCGCCCGCCGAGATCGGCGACGCCGAAGCGAACAGTGATGTCGTCCCGAACGTGGGGGGAATGCTCCGGGACATCCGCGAAGCCCTCGCGCTCTCGCAGTCCGACTGCGGCGTCCCCCGGAGCACGTATCAACACTACGAACGCGGGGACCGCAATCCGAGTCGCGCTGCCCTGCACACCGTCCTTGACGCCTTCAGAGCGCGCATGGAGCGGCTGTCGACACTTCGCGAGCGGGTTGTCAACGGCGAGCGGGACGCGATCCTCACCGCCCGCGACGAGCTCGACATCTCGCAGGCAGCACCGGCCGACGGTATGGACGTCTCCCAGACCGCGACCAGTCACTCCGAGCGACACGTCACCCCCGACGGCGGCCGCGTGACGGACGCAGGGGGAGTCGTCCTTGAGCGACTCGACGCGGCGCTTTCGGTCACGGATAACGTCGACCGTCTCCGAGCGCTCGCCGAGAGCGACATCGGGTGGGACCGGATCGACTCAATCGAGGCCGTCGATCCGGAGTACGAGTGGGTCTATGATCTTGAGGTCGAGGGGACACACACGTACATCTCCAACGGCGTTGTCTCGCACAACTCACAGTTGCTGCAGTACATCCGCAACATCGCGCCACGGTCCGTCTATACCTCCGGGAAGGGCTCATCCTCTGCAGGGTTGTGTGTGACCGGCGATACACGGGTCCACACCGACGAGGGATTCGTCCCGATCCGCGATATCGCGACCGCGTATCATCCCGATCCGGTCTCCGAAGAGACGGCAACGACCGCAGAACGCGGCCTCTACACGTACGACCGCGAAGATGGACGCATTGAGGCGACGAAGAGCTCACACGTCTGGCGCATGCCAGAGAAGCCGTGTAGACGCATCGAAACGGCCCACGGAAAACAGCTTGAAGCATCACTCAACACGCCTGTTCTTGTTCGCGACGCCGATGGCGTCGAGTGGCGACCAATTTCTGCGGTTACTCCCGGCGTGTCGGTTGCTGTCCCACAGTACCGACATATTGACCGGTCCTCTCCCTCGATCCGGGATGTCATCGGACGCACCGACGAGCGGGTGAAGCTGGGTTCGGAGTCCGTTGAGTTCATCCGGACACGCCTGCGTGAGGAGCATGACACGCTGCGCGATGCGGCTTCGGCCCTTGATCTTCCAGAGGCGGTCATCAACGACTCGCCGTCGAATCACTCCCTACCGCTTGACACACTCGACCGGATTCTTACAGCGATCGGTGCCGACCGCGACGATCTCGACATCGGCCGCGTGCTGTCTCCTCGCGAAGACGACATTGTGATTCCGGATGCATTCAATGCCGACCTCCTGTACCTGCTTGGGCTCGTCTTCGGCAACGGCGACGTGGCGGATCCAGACCGGGAAGGCGGCCACGTCCGGATCTCGAACGCCGATGAGGCCCTGCTCCAACAGGCTGCAACGATCATCGAGGAGCAGTTCGACGTGTCCGTCGAGATCAACTCCCAGGCGGATCGGGTCCCAACGCTTCGGCTTCACAGTGTGACTATCGCACGGTTCTTCCGTGCACTCGGTGTGGTGTCACCACAGGCCGACCGCAAACTTCCTCCCCAACTCACGACGGCGAACCACGCCGACGCGTTCCTCCGTGGACTGTTCGACGCAACCGGCACGATTGGTTCGCATGCCGACGGTGGGGTGAGCGTTCAGCTCTCGATGGGCAGTCCGGAACTCGCAGCCCAGGTTCAGTTGATGCTTGAGACGTATGGGGTTCGTGCGCGAATACGTGAATGCGACCGACAGAACTCGTCTGTCCATTCGGATGGTGACGATCCCGACGCTATGTCGGCTCAGACACATCTCACGATCTACGGACAGCATGTCACCGCGTTCGCCGACGAAATTGGATTCAACTCCAGCGCGAAGGCGGCAGCGCTTGCGGAGATGATCCAAGAGGCGGATTATCGCAATGCATCCGGTCCGTCTGGAGATGCACTTGCGCTCCCTGACGGTGCGGGCACCCGGAGCCTTCCACTCTCCCGTGACGAGGAGCCAAGCGAATCCCGGCCGCTGATCGATCTCGATACCGGCGATCGCGCCGCAACTGCCACGAAAGCGGCCAATTCGGATCTGTGGTGGGATGAGGTAATCGAGGCATCCGACACTGGCGAAAAGGAGGTATTCGATCTTACGGTCCCCGAGACGCATAATTTCCTCGGCAACGGCCTTGTCACCCACAATACCGCTGCTGCGGTCCGTGATGACTTCGGCGACGGCCAGCAGTGGACCCTTGAGGCCGGCGCGCTCGTCCTCGCCGATCGGGGAATCGCGGCGATTGACGAACTCGACAAGATGCGGTGTGTCACCGGAGATACGCGCGTCAGGTGTGACGATGGCCACCGGCGCATCCGCGATATCGCCGCCGAGGCCGCTACGCAGGGTGCCATCGAGACACTCCCGAATGGCCGGACAATCCGGGATGTCGATCTTGCTGTCAGGACGATGACCGACGACGGCCGGCTTGTCACTCGGCCTGTGACGGCGATCCATGAGTACGAAGCCCCGGAGGAGCTCTACGAGGTAACCCTCACAACGGGAGAATCACTCACGACGACCGCCGATCACCCGTTCTTCGTCCTTGAGGACGGCGAGCGAACCACAAGGCCGGCGGCAGCGTTGACCGCGGGTGACCGGACGTGCGTGCCACGCGCTGAGGTCCGCGCCGACGGCGGCACACTGACGGCTTCCGACGCTTCTCCGATTCCGTCCGCTTCTGGGGATATCACCTGGCGTCGTGTCGCGTCTGTTCACCCGATCCAGACCGCTCCGTCCGCCTCCGATCAGTCGTATTCGCATGTGTACGATCTCACCGTCGCGGGCACGCACAACTTCGTGGCAAACGGCGTGGTCGTGCATAACTCCGAAGACCGCTCGGCCATGCACGAGGCGCTCGAACAGCAGTCCTACCACCCTGACACCGAGGTGTTGCTGGCTGACGGTCGGCGGGTTCCCATTGGCCGCTTCGTTGACCAGCAGATGGCCGATCGTCCGGCGGATGTCATCGACGGTGTCGACTGTGAGATTCTTCCTGTCGACGATGTTCGCGTGCATTCGGTTGATCGTGACGCCGATACGATCGAGAAAGTTCCCGTCGACCGCGTGAGCCGACACGAAGCTCCTGAGGAGTTCGTTCGGGTGCGCTTTATGAACGGCCGATCGGTGACGGTCACGCCGGAGCATCCTCTCTTCGTGGCCGACGAGCGTGAGACTATCCCGGCGAGCGGCATTGAACCGGGTGACCGTGTGCCAATCCCGACGGTCCTCCCGAACACACCCGGTGGTGCGACGCTTGCTCCCGCCGCGGCACCCGAGCACCTCACGCCTGCACTGGCCGAGTTGGCCGGTCTCCTTGTCGCGGCGCCAACCTGTGCACCCACCAATAATGGGTTCCGAGTTACGTACGATGACCGGACGCCGGCCGATCGCCTTGACACGCTTGTGACCGATATCGATGCGGTGTCGGTCAAGGATCGCCCCGATCCGACTAGCCGGCACCTTGACGCATCTGAGCTTATCGACGCATTCGCCGCTGTCACGGACGGGCGCGTCCCCGCTCCGGTTCTCGGGAGCGCCCGGACACACATTCAGCGCTTTCTCGCCGGGGCGTTTGTTGTCGCTGGCCGACAGTCCCCCCCGGGAGTTGACGCACCGACGCGTGCGCTGGGCGGTGATTATGCCGACGCCTTCGCGAAACTGGGCATCCAGACGACCGTTACCCCAGAGGGGGTGACGGTGGTACAGGACTACCTAGATCGATTCAACGAGGTCGTCCTTGAGGGCGGAGATCCGGCCGTCACCCTTGATGACCCACTTGAGACGGTCGAGGTGTTCGACGTTGAAACGATCCCGAACGAGGATGTCGAGTGGGTCTATGATGTCACCGTTGAACCCACACACACGTTCGTGAGCCAGGGCCTCCTGCTTCATAACTCGATCAGTATCTCGAAGGCGGGAATCAACGCGACGCTTAAGAGTCGATGCTCGCTGTTGGGGGCTGCCAATCCGACCTACGGCCGGTTCGACCACTACGAGCCTATCGGCGAACAGATCGATCTCGAACCTGCGTTGATCTCCCGGTTCGACCTCATCTTTACCGTCACCGACCAGCCCGATCCCGACGAGGACCGCCGGCTCGCCCAACACATCCTGACGACAAACTACGCCGGTGAACTCAACACTCAGCGCGAGGAGATGCCCTCGCCGGAGATCAGCCGTTCGGAGGTCGAGTCGATCCAGGAGAGCGTCGAACCGGCGATCGATCCCGAGTTGCTCCGCAAGTATGTCGCCTACGCCAAACAGAACTGCCACCCCCGGATGACCGAATCTGCCCGGGCGGCGATTGAGGAGTTCTACGTCGATCTGCGCTCGCAGGGGGCTGAGGAGGACGCGCCGGTGCCCGTGACCGCCCGGAAACTCGAAGCGCTTGTCCGCCTTGCCGAGGCTAGCGCGCGCATCCGGTTATCGGATACCGTTACCCAGGAGGACGCCGATCGGGTGATCGAGATCGTTCGCTCATCGCTCCAGAACATCGGGGTCGATCCCGAAACCGGCCAGTTCGATGCCGATGTCGTTGAGACGGGAACGTCAACCAGCCAGCGCAAACGCATCCAGGAAATCAAGGACCTTATCTCCGAGATGGAGTCCGAATACGACGACGGCGTCCCTGTCGAGGCCATTCTCGATCGGGCCGACGAGGTGGACCTCGATCGCCGGAAAGCCGAGGCCGAAATCGAGAAGCTCAAGCGCAAAGGAGAGGTCTACGAACCGTCGACTGATCACGTTCGTACCACCTGATTATGGACCGGATTGCCGCCCTCCGAAACGTCGAAGACGCCCTTTCACAATTCGAACAGGGTGATCTCGACCTCGCCGGGCTCGAACGACAGGTCCAGGCCGTTTTGCGTACCTATGCGACGGAGTTTGACGATGATCGTCGGGCGGTCTATCGGGTCGGCGAGACCGTGGTCGTTGCCGACTCGCCGGCGGCCGCCCGCGAACAGGCGGCAACGCTCGTTGAGGACGAGACGTTTGATCCGGACCGGGCGTCACTCGAACGGCTCTCGGAGTGACAGCACGCTAGTGAAAGCCCATCCTCTTCAAGAGGAGAGCGTCAACCGAACGAACCGTAGCCATTATATTGGTATTCCTGAGTACCCGTTTTCATTGTGCTGCTCGTCATCACCTACTCTCGGGCCGCCCGGCAGATGCTCCGAAATATGTGCCGCGCCCACGAGGATACGGTCGTTCGTCGACTCGGGCGAGCAGCGCTGTTCGAACCGACGCACTTCGGGGCGTTTCTGGCCTTGCGGTTGCGCGAGCGACACGGTGTCGCCGTTCAGATTGAGCGCACCCGACCGTTCAACGAGTTTGCAGACGTTCCATCGACTGTCCGAACGGCAGCCGCAGCGTACGCCCAGCGGTCTGAGCCCAGCACACCGTACCGAGCCTTCGCCGCGGGAACGTCACATCCCGACCCGGCGACGCTCAAACGCGAGGAGTTGTGACCATGGTCGTCGTCACGGAGCTCCCAGGTGACACCGGCACGACCCTCCGAGGACGAGCGATTGACCTCCGTACACACGATCTTGATGCGACGACCATCGTCCGGGCACTCCAGACGCCTGCTGTGACTCGTCTGACAATCCGGTCACCCTCACCGGGACCAGTTCACGACCGGGTCGGCGTTATCCGTGACGACCGACAGTACCCACTCCGGACCGCCCTCGCCGTCACCGCCCGGGCGCTGGGCCATTCCGCGCCGCAGGACGCGGCAATTGCAGACCTTCGTGCTGACATTGCAGCGATCACTCCATCACCGCCGGAGACGACCGGCCTCCGACGTGATCTCGCGGCGACTCGTCTCACCGATGCCGAGTACGAACGACTTGCTGGCCTTCGCGGCGCTGTTGAGGCCCTCCGCGAGCACGACCTTGATCCGACCCCGGCGCTTGAGCGGTTTCACGCCGCGGTCGCTGACCTCTCCGACCGTGAAACCGAGCGGATCGTGACCGAGAACGAACTTGAGGAGTGCCGCCGGCACCGTCGGGCTGTCCGTGACCAGTTAGAACGCCGCCTCCGGCTGATCGATCGCGCCGAGAATCTTGAGCGTGACGCCCGCAAACACCTCGCGGCGGCTATTGCCCCGACGTTTCACCGGGCCCTCGCTGCTGTTCCCGGACCGGGTGCGCCTGGTCCGACACCGGGTACTGTCGACGGCGACCCAACGACCGCGGCTCTTGCTGTCTGTCGGATTGCGCCACTTGCTGCACCGGTTGTCGTTGCAGCCGACCGGTTTCCCACGGCGACAGCTGCCACAGCATGTCTTGACGCCCCGGTGATTCTGGTGTGAGACCTCCTCATCGTCGCCGACAGGGACCTCCTCCACTGTTATAGGTCAACTCTTGACTGGTGGTGTGCCCGGGGTTCAAACACCAGTACGCACCACCTCGTGTATGGTCGAGTTGCAGTACACGACGGCGCGACGGGGATCTGTTGTGCTTGTTGCGGGGGTACTTGACGACCGCGACACCGTCTCCGGAGTCAACGCCTACCGCGTCCAGATCGGGGTTCACCTCGACGGCCCCCTCTGGCTTCCATCCTCGAACGCTCAGACGCGCCGCGACGACGATGTCGTCGAGACGGTCCTTCCTGCAGGCGGTGTCCGTGGCGTCGGTGTCGCTGGTCGCGGGACTCCCGCTGATCCACCGCTTGAGATTCTTGACATTGAGCCGACGTCCCAACGCGATAATCCGACGACACCGATGGACGTGCTGCGTGTCCTCGGTACCCCGATCCCGCCACGCGCAGCTGTACCGGCCACCCCGTCGTCTTATCGCGACTCAACTGATCCCGCTCCAACGACGCACCAGTCGTCCGCTGTAATTCCTCCGGCGGTCGATACCTGGTTCGATGCTGTTGAGGCCCGTCTTGACGCAGACACGCTTGCGGCGTCCGACCGTCGTCGTCTTTCAGAGATCCATACGCGTACTACTCGTCTCATCAACCGCACGCAGTCGTCTTCCGAGCGATGATCGTTGCAGTCTGCGGCGGCAAGGGTGGGGTCGGTAAGACGACCGTTGCGTTGAACCTCGGGGCGGCCCCATCGACCGTCGTCGTTGATGCCGATCTCGGTATGGCCGACCTTCCGGCCGACAACGGCCCGACACTCCACGATGTGTTGGCAGACCGGGCGTCAGTTGAGCAGGCCCTCCATCAACGCGGCCAGCTCACGCTTCTCCCAGGCGGTCGCTCGCTCGCCGCCCTCCGGGCTGCCGATCCAGCCCAACTTGTCTCCGTGCTTGAGTCGCTTGCGGACCGATATGACCGGGTCGTCGTCGACTGTCCTGCCGGCCTGGCGGCCGATGTCGGGCTTGCGCTGTACGCTGCCGACCGGTCGGTGCTCGTTACAACACCTGATCACGTCGCGCTTCCTGATGCCGTCCGCACGCGTGCTCTCGTCCGGGTACTTGACGCCGGCGTCCAGCGCGTGGTGCTCAACAAGGCTGACGCGGCCCCGCCAACCGACGCCGTGCGTGAGGCTCTCGGTATCCCCGTCGAGGTTCTCCCTGCCGATGACCGTATCGTCGATGCCACAACCGCCGGACAGCCTGTTGCTGTTCGATATCCCGATACGGCCCCGGCCAAAGCGATGGCCCGGCTCGTGGATGCTGTTTTCGACTAACCGTCAAGATCCTGGGCGATCGACGCGAGCTGCTCGTCAGGGCGTCCGGGGGCGTCATACACAGTCCGTTCCCCCGGAGCGCGCAGCCCATACTTGTACCCTGGTTCGATCACGTCGCAGTGGACCGTCCGACCGATCGTGAGCTCTACTGCTTCGAGCCATGGCCGCAGTCGATCCTCTCCACCGCTGTGAGTCCGGGCTGTCTCAGGAGTCCCATAGATGCCTGTCACCCGCGGCCCCTCGTCATCGGCGAAGGCTTCGGGTTGGGTGAAATACGTCTGCGTGTCGCCGGTAAGGACCACCCGGATGACCTCGCCGACCGGTATGGCTGCTGACTGTGGCAGTGAGAGTGCTGGTCGACGGCGGGTGCCATGAGCGACGACCGTCGCGTCGTAGGTGTTGATCGCCTCGTTATCGGAGGGAATACGCTCCATATCGATGGCTACGCATCAACGCGTTTGGGTTCTCCGGGATGAAAAAAGAAAATCCGCTATTGCGCCGTTTGACCGCTCGCCGGCCTCAGCACTCCGACCAGCCGCAGGCCTCGCAGGTCTTACACCCCTCGGAGTAGTACAGCGCCATCGAGCCGCACTCCGGACACTCTGGGTTTTCGCCGGCGGCGAGTACCTGCTCGGAGTCGGCTTCACTCGCAGCCTGCTCCGGCTGGACCGCGCTTGAGCCGCCGTCGGTCTGGTGTTCGGCCTCGGCCTCCTGAAGCTCCGTCAGGTTGCGCTGCTGGGGGTAGCCCTTGTCGATCTCGCCGTCGAGGTATCGCCGCATTGCGGTGCCGATGGCGTCCGGGATCGACTGAATCTGCTCGCCCTTGTCCCAGGCGACCTTCGGCGACCGGATGCCTTGGAGCTCGTCGGCGATCTCGCGGGGATCGATCCCCGAGCGCAGTGCTGTTGAGATGGTCTTCGCCAGTGACTCCGTGAAGGAGGCGGTGAACCCACCCGAGTTGCCGATGTTAGCGAACAGCTCAAAGGGCCGACCCTGTTCGTCCTCGTTGATATTCACGTAGAGCTTGCCGTAGCCAGTGTCGATGCGCTGGGTGATCCCGTGGAGTACGTCGGGACGGGATCGCACCTCAACGTAGCCCTCCTCGTTGAGCTCACAGACCGCCTCTTCGGGCATCGCGGCGTTTGCCTCGGCGGCCTCACCCAGTGATCGGAGCTCCTCAAGGGACTCTTCAAGCACTGACTGGGCCTCCGCGTGGTCGAGGAACGCTTCGAGGCTCCCGAAGGTCGCCTCGATCTGCTCGGCGATGGTTTCGGCAGCCTCGTCCTCGTCGGCGAACTCGGCGTTCTGCGCGCGGGTCGTCTTGACCTGCTTCGAGCGCGTGCCGTCGCGGTAGTAGGTCACGCCCTTGCCGCCGTTACGCAGGACATAATCGAAGGCTTCCTTCGTGTCGGCCAGCGTCGCGTCGTTCGGGGCGTTGACCGTCTTCGAGATCGCGGCATCGACGCCGTGCTGGAGCGCGCACTGAATTGAGGCGTGCTCAATCGCCGAGAGGTCCTGGGTTGTGACGAACAGCTCGCCAATCTCGTCGGGGACGGATTCGAGTGACTCGACACCCTCCCACTCGTTGTTGTTCATCAACTCGACGGCCTCCTCCTTGACCGCCTCGACGTCAAGCCCATTGGCCTCAAGCGTCCGGAGGAAGTAGTCATCAAACTCGACGAGCATCTCGTCGCCCTGGACGTCGTCGGAGACGTTCTTGAAGAACGCGACGTCGTAGATGGGTTCGCATCCGCCGCTGGTGTTCGCCAGCATCGAAGTCGTCCCTGTCGGGGCGATCGTCGTGGTGTTGTAGTTCCGCATCGGATAGCCCTCTTCGTACGCCGCGGGGTCGGCACCGACGTGGCGCTCGAACCACTCGGCGTGGGCCGTCGGATCGGCGAACTTCGAGTCATCCCACCAGTCGAAGACGCCTCGCTCGTCGGCGAGATCGCGGCTGACACGCTTTGACTCGTGGTTGATGTGGGTCATCACCTGTCGGGCCATCTCGTTGCCGACCTCTGAGCCGTATTGGACGCCCAGCTGGATGTACATCTGTGCTAGACCCATGATACCCAGCCCGACCTTCCGGGTTGCCCCAACCGTCTCATCGATCTCCGGAATCGGGAAGTCCGACATCGTCACGACGTTGTCGAGGAACCGGGTGCCGGTCTCGACGCGCCGGTTTAAGCGCTCCCAGTCGATCGCCTCCTCAAGGAAGGCCTCGACGCGCTCCGCAAGCGAGTCGATGTCGCTCTCCTCGGCGAAGGTCCGCCAGTCCGGCGACGATTCATCAACAATAGTTGATAGGTTGATGTGCCCGAGATTACAGGCATCGTACTCCATTAACGGTTCTTCGCCGCAGTTGTGGACGACCAGCCCGTTCGCCACGAACGAGTGAGTGTCGGGCTCGGTCAGATCATACACCGGCTCGATGCCGTCAGACTCGACTGTCTTGACGGTCGCCTCGAAGCGCTCGGCGTACGGCCCACTGTTGTACTCCGTGAGCCGCTGTTCGAGATCCATCTGCTTATCCTCGCGCAGGAAGCCAATCTCGCTGGCAAACCGCTGGAGGTTGTCCTTGGCGATTGCGACCTCGTGCACTGCCTGCGTTTCGTATGTTTCGGGCTCACCCCCTGAACCGGGAAGCTCCGCCGTTCCGGCTGGCTTCCGATCGGTGTAGATCGTGCTGGCGATCCCGAAGTTCAACAGCAGTTGCTGAACTTCTTCAAGAAGCGGTTTACTGACACTCGTCAGCCGCACCGATAGTCCTTTTTCGACGCTCCCTTGGACGGAACCGTCGGCACCAAACAGCGCCCGGAGGAATCCACGGGCCATCTCTTCGCTGCCGTGAAGCACCGGCTCTGGCACCTGGAGCTTCTCCTCAACCAGTCCGGCGTCAGCTGCCAGCTCAAACAGTCGTGTCGATCGGATGCGCTTGCTGATGACACCGCCACCGTTTGACCGTCCGTGATCGATAGCGCCGATCTCGAAGGGGCGATCGATGGTCGGATCGCGGACGACGGCGTTGACATCCTCAATCATCTCATCGATGAGGTCGAGATCGTCGCCGTAGAACGAGAGGACCGCTCGTTCCTCCTCGTGTTTTAGGTGTCCGTCGCCAACAAGCCAACCGAGGACCCGCCCGGTCGCGGCATCGCCGTGGGTGCCGAATCCGCCTTTGCGGTTCTGAATGTAGACGGTGTCGCCGTCGTCAAGATCTGCAGCCTCAGTCCAGCCGGAGGGGGTCAGAACGCGGTGGTCGGCCGTCAGCCGGAGCCGGTATCCCTCTTGTGTCGTCAGTTCGAAAACTTCCTTCTCGCCGGTCTGGTAGACGCTACTGGCTTCCTTGATCGGCTCATCTGCGAGCCGACCGTCGACAACGATGTCCTGTGCAACGCCCCGCTCGTAGAGTTCCTCGGCGCGCTTGAGCCCATCTGCGGTGCTGATCAGCGTGTCGCCGGTGACACAGGGATTTGTCGCCGTAATGACTTCTTTTCGGTGGTACTCATCAGAGCCAAGCGCGGCGTCCGGATCGGCGGGGAAGGCGTGCTGGCGGTTGACCTCACTGATGTGGATGACACCCGGTTCACCGTTTTCGTGGGCGCCCTCGCAGATGCGCTCCCACAGCAGCTGGGCGTCGATTTCGAGGACTTCGCCAACCTCGACCTGATCGCCGAGCCCGTAGCGCTCGTACATCTCCTTGGTCTTCTGGGTGGCTACGTGGGGCTCGGCCGTCCGGGGGTTGACCATCGTGAGGGTCTCCCCGTTGTCCTTGGCCTCGAGGAACTCGTCGGTGACTGTCACCGAAATGTTGAAATTCGACAGGTTCCCCTCGACGGCGTTTCGAAGGTGCTCGGGCACTCGGCCGTCCTCGTCGATGAGCTCGCGGGCCTCCTCAAGTGCGCCGCTGAAGCTGGTGTGCGTGAAGTCGTCGGGATCGTTGAGCTTGAGCGTGCGCGCCAGCGAGACGTCCTTGCGTTTGGCGTGAATGAAGTCGACGACATCGGGATGGGTAACGTGCATCGTCGCCATCTGGGCGCCGCGTCGGACGCCACCCTGCGCGATGGTCTCGCACATCTGATCGGCCGTCTGCATGAACGTCAGCGGTCCGGAGGCGATTCCGCCGGTTGAGCCGACAGCGTCGCCGTACGGCCGGAGCTTTGACCAGTCGTAGCCGACGCCACCGCCGGTCTTGAAGATCTGACTGGCCTCGGTGATGGTCTCGTGGATGTCGACGTTGTCGTCTTCCGGGCTGTTGACGAAACACGCCGAGAGTTGCTGGAGCTCGTTGCCCGCGTTCATGATTGTCGGGCTGTTGGGCATCCACGCGAGTCGTTCCATGAGCTCTTGGAACTCGTTTTTCCACTCTTCGACAACCGTCCGGACCTCCGCCGGGAGCTCAGGCACGACGGTGTCATAGGCGAAATACCGGACGTTGTCCTCGGTCAGGGGGACCTCCTCCTCGAGGAGGTGGTCGCGCGCTGTTTCGAGCTCATCCGGGAACGCATCGATGTCCGCGAACTCACTGGCGTCGTACCCGAAGACCTCGCCAGCGACCTCACCACGTCGGCTGTGGGTGTGTTTGATCTGCTCGGGCGTGACGGTGATCGGTTCGTCTGTGTCGGCGTAGACGGCCTCAGCGAGCGCGATGTTCTTTGCGACGCGCTCGAACACCTCCGAGACATCCTCGACGAGGTTGCCGTCGACATCCTTCCGGAGGTACCGCGCCGGCATGATGTTCTGGACGGCGTTGTCGGTCATCCGGTCGACGACGGTCTCGTCGGGGTTGTCGTGTCGTTTGATCGGGAGTACTGGTTCGTCGATGGCGGGGTCACTCGAACTCATAGTGATCCCTCATTGACGGTCGATACCTGCGCGATGGTGATTGTCGATGAATCCATGGGAACGGTAACGGGAGTGGTGCGTGTCTCAACGGACAGTACCGATACTGCTGGGGTGGGCCCCCACTCGTTGTCGTCTCGACGCTCCACCTCTTCGGCGGGATGCTCCTTAATTGCTACTCATGCGCGGTGAAACTGAACCACCGCCGCGAGGAAGTGCTCGATCAGGTCATGTCCCGCCCCTGTGAGCACACTCTCGGGGTGGAACTGGACGCAGGTGAGTGGCTGCTCTCGATGGCGGATCCCCATGACGAGCTCGTGGTCGTCCTCGGTGCGTGCGGTGACCTCGAAGACGGAGGGAATGTCCTCAGCGATCAGCGAGTGATACCGGCCGACGGCCGCCGACTGCTCGACCCCCCGGAAGATGCCCTGTCCGTCGTGGCTGATGGTCGAGACCTTCCCGTGGACGGGTTCGGGTGCCCGGACGATCTGCCCGCCGTTGATGTAGACCGCCGCTTCAAGGCCAAGACAGACGCCCAGTGTCGGAACCGTCGGCGAAAGCTGCTCAAGGACGGCGTTGGTCACCCCGACATCGCGGTCGCGTTTGGGATGTCCCGGTCCAGGCGAGATGATGATCGCGTCGGGGTCAGTAGCCTCGATGGTCTCTATCGAGGCGGTGTTTCGATAGACGGTCGTGTTGGCGTACTGGCTGACGTACTCAACGAGGTTGTAGGTGAAGGAATCGAAATTATCGACGAACAGCACCGTCAGCTCCTTGAGTTCGCGTTCAGTAACGGCAGCCGGATCGGTCTCGGCGATGCTCCTCATCGGATCACCTCCGCGCTGTCTGTCGTTGCAATGCGCTCGACTGCCGCCAGTACGCCGTCCATCTTCGACTCAGTCTCCTCGTACTCAGCGGCCGGATCGCTGTCGGCAACGATGCCCGCTCCGGCCTGGACCGTAACGCGCTGACTGTCGGCCAGCTGCTCGACGGTTGCCGTCCGGATGACGATCGCCGCGTCGGCGTCACCGGTCCACGAGAAGTATCCCACGCCGCCTCCGTAGATCCCTCGCGGTCGCGGTTCGAGGTCGTCGATAATCTCCATTGCCCGCATCTTCGGCGCCCCTGAGAGTGTTCCAGCGGGGAAGGTCGCACGCATCGCGTCGAAGGCATCACGATCTGTCCGCAACCGACCCGTCACGGTCGACTCGATGTGCTGGACGTGGCTGTACTTGAGGACATTCATGAACTCCTCGACGCGCACCGATCCAGGGGTGGCGACCCGCCGGACATCGTTTCGCGCAAGATCAACGAGCATGGTGTGCTCGGAGCGTTCTTTCTCGTCGGCGAGCAACTCGCCGGCCAACCGGCGATCCTCAACGGGACTTGATCCCCGCGGGTAGGTCCCCGCGATGGGATTGAGCAGCACCTTCTCTCCTCGCACCGAGACCAGCGTCTCCGGACTCGCTCCGACGACCTGTCGGTCACCGTGATCAAGGAGATACATGTACGGCGAGGGGTTGATCTCCCGCAACGCAGCGTACAGTCCGAGCGGGTCGATGTCGCCGTAGAGCTCGCGCGAGCGGGCGATCACCCCCTGATAGATGTCGCCGTCGAGAACGTGTTCTTTGGCCTCGCGAACGGCCGCCTCATAGACCGATCGATCGCCGGCCACACTCCGCTCGATGTCGAATCCGCCCGGATCCGGATCGGCGGCCGAAGCGAGTTGTCGATTGATCTCCTCGGCTTCAGCCTGGAGGCGATCGTATACGGCGTCTGGATCAGTATCGGGCCCGAGCAGGGGGGTAAACACCGCCTCGACGGTGCCAGCGACCTCGTCGAACACTAGCGTCCGGGTCGTCAGCAGGTACTGCGCCTCGGGCACCGGCGTGTCGGGGGGCTCGACGCCGACCTCTTTGAGATGTAGGTCGTAGACGGCGTCGTACCCGAGGAACCCGACGAGCCCTCCCTCAAGGCGCTGGCGAGTACCGTCCTCGAATCCGGCCAACCGTGCGTCTGGCAGTGCCGTCCGAAGCGCGTCAAGGGTATCTGTCCCATCGGCGGTCAGCAACCGCTTGTACCGCGGTGGCCCTCGTATCTCGATATCGGTCGTCGACTGATCGACCGTGATAACGGCGACGGGGTCGTATCCGACGAACGAGTATCGGGCGTGTCGATCGGTTGCCTCAGTGGACGGGCGGAAGGCTCCATCCGGATCGCTCGACGGTGTCTTCTCGGCGCTCTCAAGCAAGAACGCGTAGTCGTGGCTCTGCTCATCATCGGTCGTTCGCCCGGTCAGTGCTGCGTACGCCGCGATCGGCTCCGTGTCGGCGTCGATCCGGGTTCCGACACGGATTACGACCGGACGGTCTCCGGTCGCTTGATCACGAAATTCGGTCCGTGAGAGTGAGAGTCGACTCATTCGTGCTCGCGCACCTCCGCTTGCTTGGCTGCGGTGACGAACGCGGCGACAGCGTCCGCATCTTTGTGTCCTCCTGTCTGTTCGACACCGCTGGCAACATCAACCCCGAACGGATCAACCGTTGTGACCGCGTCGGCGACGTTCTCCGGGGTCAGTCCGCCAGCGAGGAGCACCGGTACCGATACCGATCGGACGATCGACGCCGTCTGTTCCCAGTCGTGGGGTTGACCGGTACCGCCGCCACCGTCTGCTGCGATGGAGTCGATCAGTAGGGCATCGGCGACGTCCGCGTATGCCTCAGCGGTCGCTGGATCGTTCGCGTCAACGGCGACGAGCACCTCCGTATCGGTCGATGCGTTGAGCGTGGCGATGGCTTCGGGGTCAAGCCCACCGTGAATCTGCATTGCGTCGGGGGCGACCGTCTCAAGCAGTGTCTGCGCGCGCTCAACCGTTTCGGGCATACTCACGAGCACTCCTGTCACCAGCGGCGGCACGCCTGCAAGCAGGGTTTTGGCCCGCTCAAGTGACACCTCACGCGGGGTCTCCACCGGGACGTCCGCGATAACGCCGACGGCGTCGACCCCGGCGGCGACGCTGGTGGTTATGTCCTCCGGTCGTGTGTGCCCACAGACCTTCACCCGTACACCCTGGCTCATACCGCCTCCCGGAGCCGGTTGAGTTGCTCCATTGCGGCCCCCGAGTCGATGGTCTGTGCGGCCAGTTCGACACCATCCGAGAGGGTTGACGCGGCGTCAGCGACGTACAGTGCAGCCCCAGCATTTGCCAGGATGATGTCGCGTTTGGCCCCGCTGATCTCACCGGTAAGGATTCCCCGAAGATCTGCGGCGTTCTCCTCGGGGGTGCCGCCGGCGACCGCCTCAATGTCGTGTCGTTCGACGCCAATATCGGTCGGACCGAGCGTGTACTCTTCGATACTGTCGCCTTTGACTTCGGCGACAGTCGTCTCCTCGTGGACACCGATCTCGTCGATTCCGCTGCCGTGAACGACCAGCGCGTGATCAACCGGCATGCGGGCGAGCGCCCGCGCGATCAGCGACACAAGATCGTCGTCGTACACACCGACCACCTGTGCGTCCGCTCCTGCGGGGTTCGTTAGCGGGCCGAGCACGTTGAAGATCGTCCGCATACCGAGTTCCTTCCGTGGCCCGATCACGGCTTTCATCGCGGGATGGAAGACCGGAGCGAGCATGAATCCAATCCCGTGTGCCTCGATCGACCGTTCGACGGCCTTGGGCTCGGCGTCAACGGTCACCCCGACCTCATCAAGAACGTCAGCGCTGCCAGATGACGAAGAGACCGAGTAGTTGCCGTGCTTGGCGATCGGCACCCCTGCGGCGGAGGCAACGATTGCGCTGGTTGTTGAGACATTGATTGTGTCATGCGCATCGCCACCGGTCCCGACGATATCAACCAGCGGCGACCGGTCGGGATCGATCCGTCGTGCCTCCGCGCGCATCCCCTCCGCGAAGCCGGCGATCTCCGCCTCGGTCTCGCCCTTTGCCCGCAGTCCAGCGAGTAGTGCTCCAATCTGCGCCTCTGTTGCCTCCTCGAAAATCGCCGTCGCCGTCTCACGAGCGTCGGCCTGTGTCAGATCCGCTCCCTCAACCACCTGTTCGATGTAGGCTTGCATGTACGATCACCAATGTACGCTTTCGTATTTTAATGTACAGGTCTGCACATTAGTGTGCTCCGATCGGACGATCGCCGCCGGTAGTGGCTTCAGCAAACATACAGGAGTCCTCCGATGACGCCGGCCGGAGGGGACTCAAGCGAGCGGCGTGCGCTCAACGACCGTCTCGTCGGCGGTCGGATACTGCTCGACAATCTCGCCATCATCGAGATCGCCCGCGTCGATCATCTCCTCAAGGAGCCACCAGGCCAGTTCGATGTGTCCATCCTCGATGCTATAGTACTCTCCGGGAACGCCCAGGGCGTCGAACCGCTGTGGATCGGCCGCAGTCCGGCCGTAGACGAGTGTGCCGTCATCGGTCACCTCGTCGAAGGGTCGCTGGACGTTCTCAGCCGTCCGTCTGAGCCGCCGACGGTGTTGAGCGGCATCCTTGAACCGCGAGGTGCAGAAGTAGACCTGCTCGTGGTCCGCCATCTCCTCAACGATCGCCTCGCGCGGACTCTCCGCGACGTGCATGTCGTCGCTTTTTCGTTCGTAGCCGTGGTCGTGCATCCGCTGGT
>CAZFMU010000014.1:0-19080 GCA_964520165.1 uncultured Salinarchaeum sp.
TCCGGCCGATCAACAAGCAGTGATAGAGCAGCACAATCAAGCGTAACGCGTGCTGGAGTACCAGCGCCACGTGAGTGCATTTGATTATACGACAACGAGGTCCGAGGCGTCGAACGCAACGGTCACGTCCGACCCACTGGTGATCGTGGTATCATCGCTAACCACCGCCTTGAGCCTCTCGGCGAAGCCACACTCAAGCAGAACGGTTTTCGATCCGCGCTCAGAAATGACTCGCTGGACCGTGCAGTCAAGCCGATTAATGTTGGTCGTATCCGCTTGCGGTGAGTTAGTCTGTGGACAGCACCCGCCGTTCCCACTTGTGGCCGGTGTTACGCTTATGGCCTCGGGAGCAATCCCGACACAGACCTCTCCATCCGACGTGAGAGTCTCATCGGGCAGCCCTTGATCTGACGCGACCCACGCGACACCGGTATCAACGATCACTCGGTCAGCATCGGCCTCGCGGACCTCGCCGTACATGAGGTTCTCAATCCCAACAAAGTCGGCGACAAACGCGTTTCGTGGCGATGCAAGCAGTTCCTCGTATCGCCCCTGTTGGAGAATGGTCCCGTCTCTCATTACAGCGACGGAATCCGCGACGACCGACGCTTCGCTCTGATCGTGCGTAACGTACACGCATGGGATATCAAGATCGTCGAGGACGCGCCGGAGTTCGTACTTGAGACGCCGGCGGATAGGTTCATCAAGTCCTGTCGTTGGCTCATCAAGGAGTAACGCATCGGGGTCTGTCGCAATCGCCCTGGCTACCGAGACACGGCGCTGTTCGCCCCCTGAGAGAGTCTCCGGCGATCTGGCGGTGTCAAGCAGCTCCTCAATCTCTAAGAGCTCGCACAGGTCACGGATCGCCTCGTCGGTAACCGTAGCTCCATACTCGATATTCTCGCGCACAGAGAGGTGCGGAAAGAGTGTTGGCGTCTGAAAGACCATGCCGATGTCTCGTTGCTCGGGGGCTCTCCCAGCAAGCGGCCGACCGTCGAGTGAGAGGGTGCCGGAGTCGGGCGTCTCGAAGCCAGCAATGAGCTCAAGAAGCGTTGACTTTCCGCTTCCGCTCGGACCGATGATAGCCGTTACCTCGCGTCCAAGTTCGATATTGACGGCGAGTTCGAAGGAGGGGTACGCCTTCGTGAGGTTATGTAAGCGAATCATGTTTGTACGCCGATGTGTGTTCCAGCGTAGCGGATACCGATGACAACAGCCAGTCCAAGCGTCACCAGAACGGCGACAATCGGGAGGGTAGCATAGACCCCCTCTGAAATGAATGTCACCCAGATCTGGGTCGGCATCGTATGAGGATTGTACGCAGTCATCATCGTGGCGCCAAACTCGCCGATCGAACGCGCGAACGTGAGGGCAACTCCCGCAAGGATGTGTCCGCTGGCGAGCGGCAACGAGACGTGACGGAAGGTGCCAATAGGACCCTTTCCGAGGCTTCGTGACGCTCGCTCGTACTCCTCAACGGCGTCGAATCCCGCACGTGATGTAATGACGACAAACGGCGACGCGACGAAGGTCTGTGCCAAGATAATGCCGATGTACGAGTCGGTAAGGGACAACCCCAGCGTGTTGGCCGCCTGTCCAAGGGGGGTGAAGTGACCGAACCCCGTGAGAAGCATCACGCCACCGACGACCGGCGGCAGGACCAGCGGGAGGATGACAAGCGAGTCAACGAGGAGCTTTCCCCTGAACTCGGCTCGCGAGAGGACATAGGCGAGTGGGACACCGAGCACGGCGGCGATCGCTGTTGAGATGGGCGCCGTCGTAAGCGAATACCTTGCCGCTGAAAGTAGCTCCGAGCGCGTGAAGGCAGCAACGGAGAGGCCGCTTTCCGAAGCGCCGGTGAAGAAGGTCACAAACGGATAGAGGAGATAGACGACGAGTATCGCCCCGAGGAGCCCGAAGAGAGTGTATTCGCCATCAAACACCGCGTCAAATCCGCCGGTGCTATGTGAGTCGCGTGTCTGAATCACGGGAGCACCCCCTCCGGAACGGGACCATTTGTTCTGGGGAATCGATCATCGGTGATGAGCCCATTCTCGCTGAGAACCTCCTGGTTCTGAAGGAGGTATCTGAGAAACCGCCGGCCATTCTCGGGGTGATCGGCGTCGGCAAGCACGGTCGCGTTGTACAACACGGGGGTCCCGCTAATCGTCGTTCCGTTGTCTGTCGTATACGTGGCACTAGCGTAGTGATCCGCGTACGATGGATTCGAGAAATTGAGCTCATCGGGGAGTGAGACAAACGGAAGATCGTGATCAACGGCCATATTCCGATAACAGACGGCCGCCGCCCGGTCTCCCGTCTCGACACCAGCGAGTAGGTGAGCTTCCTGTGGATCGACCTCAAGCCGGTCGGTGAGTTCCTGTGCTAGTCCGTCGATACCGTAGTACGCCTCGGCGAGTGTGAACATCTGGACCGTCCGGTAACCGAGTGGATCAAGGTCTGGGTCGCTCATCGCAATCTCTGACTCTGTCGCCTGGAAGGCCCGGTACCACGGCGTGCCGGCATCAAGCAGCCGCCCGACCGGCGAGTCAGGGTGATACGTGATCCCGACGGCGTTCGAGGCAAAGACGACATCCCACGTCGCATACGCGGGGTAGAGTTCGTCACGGAGGAGAAAGGCATCAGCACTCGCAACGACATCTGGTGACTGCTGTTCTGAGGTGATGAGCCGCATGACAGCGTTCGAGCCGTGAAATTCGCTCTGGACTGCGATGTTTGTCTCCGCTTCGAACGAGGATCCGATGGTGGTTCCGAGGATGATCGACAGGCTGCCCGCCGAAAGCAGGTCAACGGCGCCCTGACCGTTCTGACCGGTACAGCCAGTGCTCCCGAGAACGGCCGTGGCACCAACTGTCCCGAGGAGTTGCCGTCGGGTGATACGAGTCCGTGGGTCGGTCACGAATCGGTCATATCACGTTTGAATGAAAAGTTTATCTCAAACACCAGTGTTTAACCTGTATGGTCGCTGCGGACGCGACAATCCTGACCGATCGGCAGGTGGCGGTACTTGAGTACCGGGAACAGGGACTCACACAACAGGAGATTGCCGAGAAATTCGATACGACCGACTCGAATGTGAGCGCTATTGAACGGGCGGCCGAACAAAACATCAAGAAAGCCCGCCGGACATTGGAACTCGCTCGGACAATTCGGTCGCCGGTACAGTTCTCCGTGTCGCCCGGAACAAGCGTTGACGAGTTGGTCACCGACGTGTACGCACACGGAGATGAGGCGGGGATCAAGATCGCAGACTGCCGGCCAGCACTCTATACCCACCTGTATGAGCGCCTCAAACAAGAGATAGATCAGAACGAACTGACGATCCCACTGGAGATTGGGATCACCACCGATGGTGAGGTGCGTGTCTTTTCGGACGAAGACTAGAAAACTCGGCGGTGGCCAGCAACCGCTACGGCGGTGTGTCACGGGGACAGCGGGATCGAACGGAATCACCTGACAAGCCGGAGCGTCGATTCCGGTGGCGTTATTCCGCGCGACAGCCCGGTGTCAGCTATGACCACAGACGACGCCGGACGGCCCAACAAGCTCGCCCGCCTCATCAAGCGCCACGAGCTTGATACGCTGCCGGCCGAGCTTGAGCGACAGTGGACTCGAAGCGACGACGAGCGGATGAGTCTCCGCGAGCTCGCTGACTATGTCAACCAACGCCTGTTGGCCGCCCACGCCGCGGCCGCTGGCGAGCCGCTGTCGGGACCGGAGGCCAGACGGCGATACCGCCAGTTGACTGACGAGGACGCGACATCCGAGCGCACGCAGGCGCGTCGTGAACTCGAACGGGTGGGTGTCGATGTCGATACCCTCCGCGAGGAGTTCATCTCGCACCAGACCGTCCACACCTACCTCACCGAGCACCGCGATGTCGAGTACGAACAGCCTGAGACGGCGACCGATCCGGCCGAGACGATCGGACAGCTCAAGGGGCGAACCCGTGCGGTCACCGCATCGGTACTCGAACAATCACTTGAGGAGGCGCCCGACTACGAGGTGTTCGTCGATATCAATGTCTACTGTCCGGCGTGTGAACGCCGGTATACCGTTGAGGAGCTTCTTGCGGCCGGCGGCTGTGCTTGTGTTGACGATGGGTAGGATCACTCCTTCGTGTTGGTATTATTGCTCCAGCGCTCCGGCCGGCCGACCGGTCCATCGACGTACCAGGCCGCATCCGATCCCGCCTCTGTTGGTGGCGCGATTGGCCGTTTGAGCCACTTCGGGCGGCGCAGCCCCTCTGGACCGGGCGCGGGAGAGGTCTTCTCAAGCCACTCCTGGTAGATCTCGAAGGAGCGCTCGGTGTCAACGAAGACATCACCATAGGCGTCATCGTCGGCCGCCGGCGTGACGGTCACCTTTTGATGCCAGCAGTGCATCCCTGAGATCGGATCCGGGTGAGGCGCGTGGGTGAGGTTCTGTGGAACGCCACCGCTGTCCCACCAGACACGCTCACTATCCGGGTCGTCACTCTCGAAAGGCGCGATACCCTCGGTCTGTCGGATCCCCCACCGGCTGCCGTCACTCCGGAGATCAACAGAGACTTTCCCGTAGGGATCGCCGCCCTCACCGGCATCGGCGTCGCGGTCGATCTCCCATTGGCCCATGTGGTGTGACATGGCGACAATCCCTGGCTTGATCGACTCGGTCACCCAGACCTCGTTCACGAAGTACCCGATGTCGGTCTCGACACGACAGAGATCACCCGTCGTGAGCCCCAGTCGCTCGGCATCGCGTGTATGGATCCAGACGGGATTGCTGTGCGAGATTTCCTCAAGATACTTTGCGTTCGAGGAACGCGAGTGGATCTGCGTTGGGAGCCGAAAGGTCGGGACAAGGACCATCTCGCCGGCCTCATAATCGAGGTTGTCGGGGTGTACGTGTGACTTGATGTAGTGTGGCAGTGTGTACTGCTGGTCGTCCCATCCCCACTCGGCCATGGTTTTCGAGTACAACTGCTGTTTGCCGGTCGGGGTAGGAAAGCCGCGTTTTGGTTCGCCGTCAACCATCACGCCGAGCACGTCCGAACCATCGGAGGCCGAGTGCAACCGGTCTGTCTGGCCGCCGTCGCCCATGGCACGGGGCACAGACTGTGTCGACTCCGCTGACCGTGGTTGGCGCCTGATCGTCCCATACTCATCGACAAAGACGTCCTCTTGATCGAGTACCGATGGATCAAGCGACTCCTCGTGGCGCCGGTAGTCGTTGTCCGAGGCCTCGAATGCGCCGTATCGCTTCATGTACTCAAGTGGGTCCATATCGGCCTCGGCGGCGACCTCCTGGAGGTGATCGTCGTGCTCGAAGACGTAGCGGTAGTACTCATCAACGGTCATCTGGACCGGGTCGTCCTCATCGCCTCGGTAGGGACTCTCGAAGTACTCGCGGATGCCCAGCTCGCCATCCTCGTCGAGTCGCCAAGAGAGATCAAGCCAGAACTCGTCTTCCTCCCAGACTTCGCCTGGGTTGACCTCGTGGGTTCGATCGACATCCTCGCCCTCGCGTTCGGCATACCGTCGGTGGACCGGCTGTCGGAAGGTGACCCACGTGCCGGCGTGCGTCTCGGAGCTCTGGATGTCATGTCGTTCAGGACTGTGGCCCATCGGGAGCACGTAATCCGCGAAGTACGCCGTCTCGTTCCAAGTCGGAGTCAGCGCCACGTGTAGCCCGATTTTCTCGGGATCCTGGAGAACCTCGATCCACGAGAACCCGTCGGGGTAGGTATAGACGGGATTGAACACTCGGGTGAAATACACCGAAAGCTTGCCGCGGCCCTCCTTGAGGAAGTACGGCAGCAACTGGCTCATCTCGTAGTGCGCGAAGGGGTACTCCGTTGGCAACTGGAGTTCGTCCCAGAGCTGTTGTCGTGGGGGGGAGCGCGGAACCTCCGGCTCGTACTTGTGCCAGCCGTTTGGTGAGGTTCCCCCCTCGGTGCCGACGCTGCCCGTGAGCACCGAGAGGAAGTGCAGCGTCCGGGAGACCTGCCAGCCCCCCTCATTTCCTGCGGAGGCTGACCGCCAGATGTGACTGGCGTACCGCGGCGCTGCGTGACCGATCTTCCGGGCAACCGTCCGGATGATATCGGCCTCGACACCGCTCTCGTCGGCCGCGTACGCTGGTGTGAACTTGGTATAAACATCGTCAAGCAGGATATCAACGAAGACATCCAGGTCGTGTTCGACATCGGGATACTCGGCGTCGAGAAACTGCTTCCAGTTGGTCCAGTTGCGGAGGAAGGTGGCGTCATAGAGGTCCTCCTCAAGCAGGACCCGGGCCATCGCGAGGAGGACAGCTGCCTCGCTCCCTGGCTGGGTCGGCATCCAGTGATCAGCGACAGCAGCGGTGTTCGAGAGTCGGGGGTCCATGACGGCGAGTTCACCGCCCCCATCCATGCTGTCGATGATGCGCTGGGCGTGCGGGTTGAAGTAGTGCCCAGATTCGAGCTGGGCCGACAGGAGGAGGATGAAGTCGGCATTGGCGTAGTCGGCACTCGGGCGGTCATACCGGTGCCAGAGTCCATAGCCGGTCCGCGCCCCCGAGCTACAGATGTTGGTGTGAGAGTTATGACCATCGAGTCCCCAGCCGTTGATCGTTCGGTCCATTGATCCGTCGTAGCCCGGCCGGCCGACGTGATAGGTGATCTCGTTCTCGCGGCCGTCTGTGATTGCGGCACGCATCTCGCCGGCGATGTCCTCAAGTGCCTCTTCCCAGGAGACACGGGTCCACTCGCCACTCCCACGCGGTCCGTCGCGCTTGAGCGGGTGGGTGATCCGCTTTGGGTCGTTGATTTGATTGAGGGTTGCGACGCCTTTCGCACAGTTGCGACCGCGACTTCCAGGGTGTTCTGGGTTGCCTTCGAACTTCTCGATATCGCCAGTCTCGCGGTTGATATAGGCGAGCAGGCCACAGCCCGCCTCACAGTTGAAACACGCCGTCGGGACCAGCGAATAGGCGGTTGGATCACCGGTCGCGTCGTACTCAAGCCAGTCGTCCCACTTTGATGGCGGCGGATACGCGTCGAGGTCACCGTGATCGACGTGATCGGAGCGCTGTTGTTGTCGGGTGGTCCGGTCGGTTCGATCCGAGAGGAGACCAAGGCGTTCGGCCACCCGCTCGATGCGGCTTGTGTCGAATGTCCGTCCCATGATCAGGCCATTGAGAGGGTCTGTGGAGCGATGATTAGACTGTACTCGTAAGCGAGGAGTCCGGCGAGTGCAAGCCCGCCGGCGCCGGCAACGACACCAGCCGTCGGTGCAAGTGTTACCATCGCGAGGGGAACTACCCCGCCAGCAATCACGCTTGCCCAAAACGGACCTCGGAACCGGCCACGGAGAATCCGCTGGGCTGCCCGGTGGGCGTCCTCGGTCTGGTGGCCGGGTGCGAACTCGGCGCCGATAAGTCCGAGGTGGACGATCAGCCCCCCGCCAAGAAGCACGCGGGCAGGGGTAAGCAGGTCCGTGAAGCCGAGGACTCCGAGCCCAGCGGCGACGGCGGCACCGGCGAGAATCGCCTGGGCGAACAGGTGCACAGGTAATAGTGGGCTCTGCCAGAGGTCACGGCCCTTTGCTTGGCCCAGCAGCAACGCTGTATACACGGCCGTCGCCGTCCCACCGATGATGAGTGCGCCGAGGACAATCGGATGAACAATGGCACGCACACCGGCGAGCCAGCCGACCACCACGGCTCCTAAGAGGGCGCCAAACCCGGAGATGACGTAGGCGCCCTTTACCAGCCAAGAACTCCAGTTGGGTCGCAACAGCACCCAGTGGAACCGCCGGAGTTTGTTGAGTTTGACGATGAGCAGGGCTCCCGTGAGGCCGAGGAAGCCGGTCGCGATCAGTGCACTCACGCCCAATAGCTGCGGATCGGCAGGCACGCCGATCAGCGATCCCGGAGCAAACAGTCCGGCAAGCATCAATAGGGCCGGAACGAGCACCGCACCGGCCGCGATTGACTTGGTCCACGTGTATGCGTAGACCTGCCAGCCCCAGGTCTCGGTGTGATCCTCACCAACGTCGTAGATGCGTTCGGTATCCCGCTGAAGAAACTCATCCGCTGGACGGTCCGCGGTCGTCGTGGTGGACTCGGTCGATCTGTCCGGCACGTCGGCCGTCCGTGGCTGCCCGCCGTCGGACGCAACGTTGGATGACCCCGTATCGGGAACCACAGGATCGGCACTGATCTCCGAGTCGGCAAGTGACTCCGCTGCGTCGTCAAGGTCGAACTCCTCGCGGGCCCTCGCGTGGGTTTCAACGCGTGATGGAGCATCACTCCAGAGGTAATGCTCGTTGCGTGCGGTTGACCCCGGAACGAGATTCGCGTCGTCACCATTGACATAGAAGAGACTCGGATCGGTACCCTTCTCGGGTTTGCGAGCTTGAAGGTCGTGCTCGCTCATCACCTGGCTGATCTCTGATTCTGGATCCTCGATGTCGCCGGCGACAATGGCGTCCTCCGGACACGCCGTCACACAGGCCGGTTGCCGGCCCGAATCGATCCGATGTGAGCAGTAGTTGCACTTCGCAGCCGTCTCGGTGTCGGGATCGATGTGAATCGAGTCGTACGGACAGGCCTGCATGCACGACTTACACCCGATGCACCGCTCGGGATCGAAGTCAACGATCCCGTCCTCGCGTTCGAAGAGTGCGTTCACCGGACAGATCTCAGTACACGGTGACTCGTTGCAGTGGTTACACCGAAGCACCGAGAACTGTCGACTGGTGTCGGGATATGCGCCCTTCTCGACGTACTTCACCCAGGTTTTGTTCGCCCCAAGGGCATCGTCGTGCTCGGTCTTGCACGCGACGGTACAGGAGTGACAGCCGATACACCTGCGGTTGTCGATGACGAACCCGTAATTCGTGATGATGTACACCTCCGTTTGGTCGTCGTGCTACGAACACACACGGTATTACTTAACTATTGGGTGGCCGGAAAAGCGTGAGTGTCGAAACTCAATTTACAGCATTAATGCTGTAATCGGATGACTGCGAACAAGTCTTTAAGACGAGCCTCACCGTATCCACACACGATGACACAGCGAGTTCCGGCCGCATCGGCAGCCACATCGCTGTTCGACGGCCTGCCAGTGCCGTCGTTTGTCGGGCTGGTCATCGAGACGACGGTCCAGGATGTCTCTCCGGCGGGTGATACCGACCGTGCGCTTGCGCTTGGCCGCGTTCGACTTGAGGACGCCTCACCACCGTCGGGAGTTCCCGAGTTCGTTTCTGTTACCGGGACGACGGTAACGCTCGTTGATCAGCCATATCTCACCGGCGAGCTATCGGTGAGCACGACCGATACGGCGCTCAATGTCGAGGCTGCCCTCGATTCCGGGCGCGATCTCCTGATTGATCCGCCGGTTGAGGTCACCCTGTCGGGGCCGGCCGAGGCCGTCGCCGAGACACTTGAGCAGACGATCGCGACGATCTACCGAACCCGTGGTCGGTATCTCGAACAGATTGACGCGGGAGTCGAAGAGCCACAGGTCAATTAATCTGCACGAAGGTCCTCAAGTCGGTACAACAGCTGGTCGAACGCGAGCATCACGAGTTTGTCACGGTGATGCTCAACGATGTGTGTAGCGTCCTCCCGGTATCGCTGGAGTCGCTCGTTGAAGACGCCATCGGGGCAGTCCGGACACTCAACGGTCAGGGTAACTGCCGGACCGTCGTCGGTTTCGGTTGTATCGATTGTGACGGCCGATCGGTGTGACTCAAAGAGGTGCTCGTGGACGGCGCGACGGGGGCCGTCGTATGAGCAGTAGGGACAGGTCATTGACATCAGAGTTCAAACTGGTAGGTAACGTCCTGTTGTTGCTCAGCAGCGAGTTTCTCGAATCCGGCCTGGAGTTCCTGGATGGCCAGTTGGTGGGCTCCAAGGCGATCCTCAAGATCCTCAAGGTCGCGTTGTTGCTCTTGGATCACCCGATCGAACTTGGTCTGGAGTTTGGCCATGTCCGCCTGAAGATCCTCAATCACCTGGCCGAAGCGGCGCTGTTCGCCATCGACGGTGATGATCGGCTCCGCCTCCTCAAAGGAGATCGTCGGGCCGGTCTCGCCCGTGAGGTCACCGATGCTCACCGCGTTACCGGACTCGGCGATGGCGGCCGTGTAATCGTCGCCAGCCTCGCCCTCATGGAGTTCATCCGCGGTCGCGTCAATGTGTTCGGTCACCGCCTCAACATCGGTGAAGAGTCGTCCGTCGACTCCGGCAAATCGCCCACACAGCGGACAGGTGTAAATGTGCACGCTCATGTCGGATCGGCCATTGCCATGGAGACGAGTTCGACGATATCACGCACTGCCATGTCCCCGCCGACGTTTTTCATTGAGTCCTCAAACCGCGAGACCTCATAGGGACAACACACCGCCAGTGTGTCAGCGTCGGTGCGACTGGCCTCCCGGGCGCGGTTGTCCGAGAGTCGCTCATCCTGGTAGTCACCGGCGAAGCCATCAAGCCACATCCCACCGCCGCCACCACCGCAGCAGTAGCCATCCTCGCGGTTGCGGGGCATCTCGACAAGGTCAACGCCGGGAATGGCTCGGAGAATCTCGCGAGGGGCCTCATACTCATCGTTGTGCCGACCGAGATAGCAGGGGTCATGGAACGTGACGGTACGATCAAGTTCGGTCTCCCACTCGATATCCGCAAGACGATCGGCGAGCACCTGAGTGTAGTGCTTGACCTGCTCGTCCCAGTCGTCAACAACCTCGCCGTACTCGTGGCGCATCGCGTTAAGCGCGTGGGGCCCTGACACCAGGAGTTGATTGTGGTCGTACTTCGCGATGGCTTCGGCGTTGTCCTGTGCCATCATCTCAAACAGGCCGACCTCGCCGGCCAGTCGCTGTGAGTCGCCGTCAGTCCGCTCTTCGCGGCCGAGAATGCCATAATCGATATCCAAGCCAGCGAGAACGCGGGCCATCGCCTGGGCGGCGTCCTGTCCACGATCGTGGTAGGACCACAGGTCGCCGACGATCCAGAGGTACTCAACAGGGTCGGGATCGGACTGGCGCGGGAGGATCGGCACGTCCACGTCAGCCCCGCGGGTCCACTTGGCGCGTTTCTTTGAGGACTCGCCCATCGTATTCCCGTTCTGGAAGACGTTCTCGAACATGTCCTGTAATTCGTCGGGCAGATCCCCCTCAGCAACGCGTTCCTCACGAACGCTCGGGATGATCTCCGTCATGTCCACTTCCTTCGGACAGACACGCACGCAGTTCCCGCAGGTAGTGCATAGCCAGGCGTCGGGACTGTCAAGGAGATCAATCCCGAGCTCTGTCCGTCGATAAACCTTCCGTGGCCCGTATGCGCCGCCGGCCTGATCAACCGGACAGACGCCCACACACTGCGCACACTGATAGCATTGACCAAGACTGTCGCCGCCTTCGAGATCCATTACGTCCTCGATGTGTCCGGGCTCAAAGCGGTCGATGACCCGTTCGTCGTACATCCGATTCCAGTGCCCGGAGACATCAAGTCCGTCAACCTCGACATCGTCCTCTTGGGTGACTCCGCCGGTACTGCCATAGCGGCCTTCAACCTCACGCCGCTTTTTCTGTTGGTTAGAGTGTGACATGGCTATCGGTGTGTGTGAAATGCGTCGGGTTGATGCACGCCAAGGAGTCGGCGGACGTACTCCTCGTGATCCGGAATAGCATCGGTAAACTGCTTGGTCATCCGCATCGCCAACACGAGGTAGACGTAGACGGCATGAACGGTCGCCATTGCCACATGGGTGCCGTGAGGGCCGTCGAAGACGGCCGGATCAAGTCCAAACTCGTCTGTGCGCGTTCCGATGTCGGCGACCGCGTCACACAGTTGATCGTAGGTCACGCCAGGCGTTTCTGAGTCGGCTGGGAGTGGATCAGTCGTCATGAGCGGGACGACACCGGTCATCGTATCAGGATTCCACATCCAGCGAGCCCACAGCGCGTACGTCGTTGGATCATCGTGATAAAGCAATTCACCGGCGACGCTCCAGACGATCGGCTCGTCAGCCCCCCTGACGCGGTTGATGAAGGCGTTAAAGCGCTCTGTCACCGACGTCTCCTCATCAAGCAACTGCGCAACGGCTCTTCCGAACGTGTCGCGACCGGTTGCGGCGAGAATATCGTCCGCGTGGCGTCGGCTGGCGAAGACGTGTCGAAGCAGGAATCGAGCCTGCTCGTCCGACAGCGCCGGGGCGTCGGCGAGTGTCGTACTGACGGCCTCACGCTTCGCCTCAAGCGTGCTTCGGATCTCAGTGAACGTCGCTGCGTCAAGAGTCGTCTGCTCCTCAAGTTGGTCGATGAACTCACGGACGGTTTCGATGTCGACGGTATCGTCGTCCGCCGACAGAAACGACAGCTCGTCCGCGTCACCGACCGCGTCCGTCTTTGCTGTACTCGACTGGCCAGCATCGATCGGATCACGCGAGGACTGTGGCGTCTTTGGCGTTCTCATGGTTCACCTCCGTCGGTGGCCGTTGCCACCGGGACCGATCGGACATCGGCAACGGCCTTGGCAGCAGCCGATCCGGCCATGCTGACGGTCGTCTCAAGATCCTGCGGTCCGGCAGCCGCTCCGGCGACGTAGATGCCCTCGCGTTCGGTTTCGACGGTTTCCATCGGGAGGCCAACGGTGTCGAGGTAACCGTGATCCTCCAGTGGTAAATCGAAGACCTCGGCCATCTGGAGGGTCCCCGTTGAGGGCTCCATGCCGGTCGAGAGGACGACCACGTCCATGGGAATTTCGTAGGGCCGACCCATGGTCGTGTCCTCGCCCTTGACGAGGACCTGATCGCCCTGCTTGGTAATCTCCGAGGCAATTCCCCTAACGAACCGGACGTTGTGCTCCTCTTGTGCCTCCCAGTAGAGTTCGTCCTCCCAGAAGCCGTAGGTGCGGATATCGATGTAGAACACGATAACCGTCGCGTCGGGGTGGAGTTCGGCGATCTCTGTTGCCTCCTTCGACGCCACCCCACAACAGACCTTCGAGCACCACTGGTTACCGATTTGACGATCACGCGATCCAACACACTGGATGAACCCGACTGTCTCGGGGGCCTCGCCCGTTGATGGGCGAACAAACTCGTCGTCGCTGAGCATGTCTTCGGCGTCGGGCAGGGTGATGACGTCCTCAAACTGGCTGTAGTTGTACATCTGTGTCTCGTTGGTCGGATCAAAGTGATCGAAGCCGGTCGCAATGATCACCGATCCGGCCTCGACCGCTTCCGACCCCTCGGGAGTGTCGACTGTCAGGGTAAACTCCCCCACACTCCCCTCGGCATCAATCACCTCGGCGTCCGTGAGAAGCGTGGTGTGTCGGTGATCGCGAAACTCCTCAAGAATTGGGCCCATCACGTCTTCGGTCGCCTCGCGATCCGGCGTTAATGCCGCGTAATTGGCTTCATACGGCGTGCCGCCGATGTCTGTGCGCTTTTCGATGACGATCGTCTCGGCCCCGAGGTCGGCCGCACTGATCGCGGCCTTGAGCCCCGCGGGACCGGCTCCGATAATGGCAATACGGTCGTGCATGATGTGAGTGTCAGGTGTCTGGTGCTTGCTGATCTATACGTCGTCCCAGGTGATGTACTCCTTGTCGCCGTTCTCGATGGCGTCAACCTCGGCTTCGAACTCCGCCCACGCCGCTTCGTGGTCGATTCCCATCTTCTCAAGCAGTGGCTCGTAGTCCGTCTTGTGCCAGTGGAGTTGACACACCTTGTAGGGGTGTGCGCCCATTGCAAGCGCAGCGAACTGAGCCTCGGACATAACCGGAATGCCGACATCCCGGTCGTGGACCTCACCGGTTACCCACTGACTTGAGTCAAGCGTCGTCACACAGCCGGTATCGTGTGTGATAGTGACATCGGGATCGGCCTCCGCCTGCATCCGCTCGATCTTCCGCTGGGTTGCGAATGATCGCGAGAAATCCCGCTCGACAAGGATGTGCCGGAAGCCAAAGCCACAGCAGTCATACCACGTCGAGTAGTCGGCCACGTTGACCCCGATCTCCTCAAGGAGCGCTGTGACGGTTGCGATCCGTTCGCCGCCGTAGATCTCGGGATCGTAAATCGCGTCGTCTTCGAGGATTTTGTGGTAATGACACGCCGGATGAACCGTCGCGGTGATGTTGCTGAGATCATACTCAAGATTGTTGGCGATTTCCTCACGGACGGCGTGAGTCCACTCGCTGTAATGGACGATCTCCTCGGGCATCACCAAGTCGTGGCCTAGCCGATCGAGGACCGCCTCGGCCTCCTCGCGAACTTCGTCGTGAGTGACGACCTGTTCGCGCACTTCCTTGTAGTGGCCGAAGCTTGTCCCACAGTGAATCAGCGGATAGTACCCATCCGCCTTGGCCTGTCCGAAATTCCGGAGCGCGACGCCCGCCTGGGCAGCCTCATTCGAGGTGGCACTCGCATAGAAGTTCCACCCGGTACAGGAGGTCTGGTCCTTCGGATCATAATAGTCGTATCCCAGCTCGCGGTGGAGCCAGAAAATCGACGTCGAGTAGCCGGGAATGTGCCCACACTGTCCACAGGACTTGTGATGCCAGGTCCCTTCGAGTGGGATCTTCTTCGTGCGGCCGTCCTTGCGCTCAACCTCGCGGTAGGGCTCGGGGACCTCAAGAACCTCAATATCGCCTTCCTCGGCCAGTTCCCAGAGCGCTTCTCGGACATCGTGTTTGTGTTCGCCACGGTGCGATACGGTCGGTTCTGGTGTGCCTGACATTAGTGCTCACCCTGCGGCCTCAAACTCCTCGAGTCGGTCGTCGATCATATCCGAGAGGATCATGTGGATGCCGGGATCGATATCTTCGATCAACTCCATCACCTCGGTCTCCTCCCAGATGACAAAGAGCTCGGTGACGGTCTGTTCGGAGACATCCCACGCCCGGCCCGTAGTGTGCAGTGTTTCCGGCGGAATGGCCCGGCGCCATTCGTCCATGTGTTCGGCCTCGGCGCGTGCCTCCGGCCCCCAGTCGGGGAATGCATCGGGGGTGATCATGTCCGGTGACACCTGCGTTCCGGTTGACATGATCTTGTAGATCACCCGTTCATACCCCTCAAGGGCTTCTTGGGCGCTTTCGAGACTCGCGTTGACAGCCTTCTCGCGCATGATCATGATCAGCCCGCCAGGAGAGTTCTGACGGGGACAGCGCGTACAGGAGTAACACTGCGAGCAGTTCCAGATGTCTTCGTTGAGCTGTTCGAAAAAGAGGTCGACATCCTCGCGGTAGATCGCCTGAGCGACTCGCCGGGGGCTGAAGTCATAAAACCGCGCCGAAGGACAGGCGGACACGCAGATGCCACAGCCATAACACGCGAAGATGGCCTCGTCATGGCGAATGTCGTCGGTTACCGCCTCGAAGAGATCCTCCTTCTCTTCGCGGTCCCAGTCGTCATGCCCCGTGTCATACATCGTACCGTTAGCCTTCCGACGGTCCATCGCCTCGGGCGTGCGGTCGACCTCGGTAACGCGTTGTCGGTCGGTCGTCGGGAGCTCTGTACTGTCTGACATGGTAACAGAGACGCTTGCCGTTGGTTATGTGACTGTGCGAGCGGAGTGTGTACGACTGTCTACACAACGATCTTGATAAGTCTTGGCATGGCGGAACAAGACCGCCGGGTCGGTCGCCGGTTGGCAAAAGTATTTCACCGGGAATTGACACACCGCCAACCAGCGATGAGCGCGCATGCGCCACTAGCGGGTATTGTCCTTGAGACAGTAACGCGCGATGTGTTCAATGGGCTGAGTTGGCCAATGGAGGTCACCTTCTATCTCGTTGCGACCGGTGCCATCGCCGCCTTCGTCGTCGGGATCGGGCGACGGGTCCGCCGATATCGCCAGGGACGCCCGGACGCTACTCGTCTGCACAACCTGCCGGGTCGGGTCGCGCGGGCGACGCGGACGGTGCTGTCCGGCCAGACGCTCTTTCGAAACAACCCATACGCAGGAGTGATGCACACGCTCGTTCTCTGGGGGTTTCTGGCCCTATTTGTCGCTACGACGATCCTCCTCGTCGAGATCGACATTCTGGTTCCGTCCGGCGGCCCGGTCAAGGCACTGCTTGAGACGATCGGCCTTGGTGGACTGACCGGCGCGGAGGGGTCACGGGTCTTCTGGAAGGGGCTATTCTATAAAGTCTACCAGTTCGGGGTCGACATTTTCGGACTCCTGTTCGTCCTTGGCGTCGGGATGGCGCTATTTCGACGGGTCGCACTCGACGTGCCGCGGCTTGACCTCTCGCGGGTCGATGATGTTGCGGACGACCGCCGGCGGTGGATGCTCGACGACTGGGTCTTCCTGGGACTGCTCTTTGCGATCGGGGTGACAGGCCTGCTTATCGAGGGAATCCGACTCGCGGTCGAACAGCCCGCGTGGGCCTGGCCGTGGAATCCTGTCGGGGTCCCACTCGCAACCGCGCTTGAGGCAGTCTACTGGGGCGACCTCGCATCGGTCTACGTGACGACCTGGTGGGTCCACGCCATCATCGCACTGGGATTCATCGCTTATCTTCCGTACTCGAAGGCGGTACACATGCTCGCCAGCGGGGCCAGTCTCGCGTTACGCGACGACGACGCCGGTCGTCGACTTCCGGCGGTTCCCGAGTCGACAGATGCCGGCGAGCAGGGGTACCGCGAGCTTGAGGACTTCTCCTGGGAGCACCTGCTTGAGGCCGATGCGTGTACGAAGTGTGGGCGGTGCCACGAGGTCTGTCCGGCGCGACAGGCCGGCACCGATCTCTCACCACGGGACATCATCCTTGATATCCGGCAGTCACTGGCGACCGACGGCGGTACCGTCGTCGATGACACAATCAGTAGCGACCGGCTATGGGCCTGTACAACCTGTCGAGCCTGTATCGAGGCCTGTCCGGTTGGTATCGAGCACGTTCCACAGATCGTCCAGATGCGTCGAGCGCTGATTGAGGACGGCGAGATGGACAGTAACCTCCAGGGGACGCTCATGGATCTGATGCAACGCGAGAATTCCTTCGGCGAGTCCGCAAAGAAGCGCGCGAAGTGGACGCGACAGCTTGAGTCACGACCCACCGACGCCCGCCGGGAGTCCGTCGAGTATCTCTGGTACGTTGGCGACTACGCGTCGTATCACGACACCGGCACGCCCCGGGCCCGAACCCTTGCCCGGCTGTTCGCCGCGGCTGATGTCGACTTCGGAATCCTGTATGAGGATGAGGCCAACGCCGGCAACGATGTCCGGCGCGTTGGCGAGGAGGGGCTCTTCGAGATGCTTGCCGAACAGAATATCGAGACGCTCGAACGCTGTGAGTACGACAGGATTGTAACGACCGATCCGCACGTACTCAATACCCTCCGCAACGAGTATCCCGATCTCGACTTCGAGGCCGACGTTATCCACTACACAACGCTGTTGCGGGAGTTCCTTGCGGACGGGACGCTCGAACTCGCCGGCAGTCTCGATGGACGGGCGACCTACCATGATCCCTGCTATCTCGGTCGATACAACGAGGTGTTCGACGCCCCGCGTGACCTCATCGAGGCAACAGGGGTCGAACTCGTCGAGATGGATCGCAATCGCAGCGACTCCTTCTGCTGTGGCGCCGGCGGCGGACGGATCTACATGGATACCTCCGATGTCGAGACCCGACCGAGTGTCATGCGGATCGAGGAGGCACGTGAAATCGACGACATTGAGTACTTTGTCGTCGCTTGTCCCAAGGACATGGCCATGTTTACCGACGCGGCCAAGGCCGTCGAAGGGGATATCGAAGTGATCGACATTCTTGATCTCGTCGCTGCTGATCTCAAGGCACCCCGGCTTGAGGCCGAGGTGGCCGTTGCCTGAACCGGTATCATCATTTACTCGGGTGCTGGTCAGGTTGTCGCACATGCGGTCCGTGCGACTCATCAATTTTGGCACCACCGATCCGCTCCGAAGCCAGGCCGTCTATCACGGGCTTGCCGAGGCGATGGAGCCCGGAGACGATCCAATCGTTGACCTCGTCACGCCCAACGATCAGTACGTCTGTGTCGGGGCGCACCAGCGACTCGATCGAGTTGTCGACCGCCAGGCGGCCGAGACTGCCGGCTTGCCGGTCTATCGACGCCGTGTCGGCGGTGGGACCGTGTTACTCGACAGCGATCAGCTGTTCTGGCACGTGATCTTCCCGCCGGACGCGGTACCGGCAGACGTCGGAACACTCTTCGAGACATACCTCGATCCTGTCATCGAGACCTTCCGACGGATCGGGGTTGATGCCGCCTATGAGCCGGTTAACGATATCGTCGTCGATGGTCGGAAGATCACCGGAACCGGCGCCGGAACCATCGCCGACGCGATTGCGCTGGTGGGATCGTTCATGTTTGATTTTGATGTCGAGACAATGGTTGATATCACCCCGACGCCCTCGGCGGCGTACGCCGAGACCATGCGTCGCGGATTAGAGAACAACATGACAACGCTGAGTGCAGAACTCGACACGGTTCCATGGGTACCAACCCTTGTTGAACTCTTCACCGAGACTCTCATGGAGCGCCTCGACTGGCGGCTGCACCCCTCAGCAGTGACCGATCACGAACAGCGAGCCATCAGTGATGCTGCCGACCGCCTGACTGACCCGGCGTGGCTCAACCGGAGTGGGCTGTCTACCGACGGACGCGACAGCCGCAAGCTTACGGCCGACACGCGGCTTGTCGTGGGACATCAAGAAACGACCGGTGGGGACCTCACGGCGACAGTCGTTGAGCGCGCCGGGACCGTGGATGATATCGAACTCACCGGTGATATCCAGGTCCTCTCTACGGCAGATCTCGACGATGTTGCCGCCGATCTTATCGGAACCGATATTGACCGTGACGCGCTTGTAACGACTGCCGCTGACAGCATGGAACGTAACGATGTTGTGCTTCCCGGGGTGGCGGCCGACGACATCGCGAGCGCAATTCTCGACGCATCCGCGTAGCCTCACCCCATCCAGTGTCCATCACGGTCGCTCTCATCGGTATCGAAGACAATATTGAACGTGTGGTATCCCCGCATGAGCGATGTAAAGTGGACAAGTTGGACGAGCGCACGCTCACTGAGGCCG
>CAZFMU010000015.1:0-4177 GCA_964520165.1 uncultured Salinarchaeum sp.
GACAATCAACCGCCAGTTGAAGCACTCAAACAGAGGGGTTCAATCTAGCAGTGCCGAAATACATCTTACATTAGACCTAAAACACGTTCAGTGACCTCAAGATAGATTTCAAGTATCTCAGGATGTGGTTCACTGCCTATTTCGGCATCAGTGACGTGTATCATATCCTGATTCTCGGTGAAAATCTGCGAAAATTGCTCGTCAGAGATTTTATTCAGGGCAGCCCAATCAAAAAGGAGATAGATGGCGCGTTTCATAATGTTATCACTCTCAGTGGGAAGGCCGGGGAGGCGGACAAATATAATATCATCCTGATGACCAACTAGTGCGTTTTCCGGCAGGGTCCGGAAGCTGTCCATCGTTTTCATTTGCTCGCGGGTGAGGGGCCTGCCGTTGGCTGATGGGACGGTATACTCCGGGGTTGCCCGGTGAGGAAGATTGATTACTGGCGTCCCATCGTGTGTCCGGAGGTCTCCAGTACCACGCGTACGCACCTCTAGGTTGAGGATGTCCTCAATCGGCCCTTCGTCATCATTCCCGGATTCGTTATTACCGGTTTTAGCAGCGGAGGCCAGGGCTGCTCGTTCCTTGTTGCTGAATGTGAATCCTGGGGCCGCAATGCACTTGTTTTCGGAGGTGAACGGTGGTCTGAGTTTGATCATGAACCAGTATAGTTCTCTGTCGAGGCTGAGTCGCTCGTTCCGTGTTTCACCAGCGTCTGGGCCAGGAATGCGGCTGTCGTTGTTTTTTGGGTCGAATGCGTCTGGTCGGGTTACGATCCGGTTTTGATACCGGCGTTCATGCCCGACCACCATCGGGCCGGGGTCCGTTGTGCCGGTCACGCGTTTGGCCCCCAAGTCAGGTACCCAACGATATCGAATGAGGAAAATTCACTTATATCTTTTGACGGGATATATCGGGGTTATTGCGACAAAGAAGCCCTGTCCGTTATTGGTGTACCACATAGTATGGTGCTTGGGTTCTTCAATAGCGATTCGGGTGACGACTCGGTGTCACCGGAGTCAGATGGTCCACAACCACCCCCCGAAGAGGAGAACAAGTTAACGAAGCGGGATGTCCGCAAGGAACTCTACAAAGCACAACAAGAATTCAACCGCATCCAACAGAAAATAGAGAAGCGACGCGAGCGATATCAGAAACTACTGCAGAAGGGGTCGGAGGCCTCGACGCACGAGCGGCGGATCATCGCTCAGCGTGCGCGATTGGAAAAATTCAAAGCCGAGATGCTCGGGCTCCAACGGCTCCGGGCGATGCGAAAGCTCACGAAATACACGGTATTGGAAAGCAAGCTTGAAGCCCAACAGTTCATGAGCGAATTAACCGACGAGGACGACCGCGTGTCAGCCGACGATATCGACATCGACTTCGGCGACGTCGGGGACATTGTCGCCGATGCCAAGGCCGAGATCAAGGCAGATATGCAGGAAATGAAGCAAGCGATGGACATGATGGGTCACACCGACACCGTCGGGGACATCGATGAATTCTCGATGACCGAGTTGGAGCAGATGGACCGGATCCAAGAAGGCAAAGTCGACCCGGAAGAGGTGTCCATGGATGTCGAAATGAGCGACCGCATCGATGATGACCTTGACGACACGTTAGGCATGGATAGCGAGATGGACGATATCCTCGATGACGAGATTGACTTCCCAGGCAACGATGACTCGTGATACCAATCATACAGTTTGGGCGTCCCAGTCGCAATGGGTTGTGAACACCGTGAGTGGAGGTGAAGAAGGATGGGCGTGATCGACGAATCCATGATCCAAACTGAGAAAGAAATCTACCAAGATAACCGGGCGAAAGCGAAGCGGAAACTCTCGGCGTACGAACCAGACGCAGCGGCGCGGGCACTCCGGAAGGCGGCCGAGGCGGCCGAAAACCTGAGTTCGTTGATCGCCGGGACGGGCGGAGAAAACTATGAGAAGAAAGCGCGGCTGCTCCGGGCTGAAGCCGACAAGTTCGAGAACCGCGGTATAGACTATCTCGGCGAGTCCGACTTGGTCAACGTAGAGCAGCAAGGTGCCTCCGGATCGAGTCAGAAACGGAGCGACGCAGGCCGATCTACGGGGGGCTCCAGCGGTGGGCAAAACGCGGGGTCGGGGAGCACGGCCTTACAGTCCAACTCGGATGCTGATGTTGATGTGTCGGTGGAGACGCCGGATATTGATTTCACTGATGTCGGCGGGATGGACGAGATCAAAGCGGAGTTCCGAGAGGAAATCGCGTACCCGGTGGAGAAGCGCGAGGTGTACGAACAGTACGGCATCGAACCGATCGGGGGCGTGTTGCTCCAAGGCCCACCGGGAACTGGGAAGACCCACATCACGCGTGCGCTAGCCGGGGAGCTGGGATGGTCATTCATCGAACTCCGGCCGTCGGACGTCGTGAGTGCGCTCTTCGGCGAGAGCGCCAAGAAGGTGGGCGCAGTGTTCGAAAAAGCCCAAGCGAACGAGCCGTGTATCGTGTTCTTTGACGAGATCGACTCGATCGCCCGGAAGCGCACCAGCGGGGGGAATAGTACGCAGTCCGGTGAGATGCTGCTCACGGAGTTCCTACAGCGTTCGATGGATCTCGAGGGTGATGTGGTGATTTTCGCGGCGACGAACGCCCCGGAGAAGGTTGACAACGCGGTGTTGAACGCGGATCGGATTGAGAAGACGATCGAGGTGCCGCTCCCGGACCACGCAACGCGGAAATCGATTCTCCGGGTTCACCTTGGGAAGCGGGATGTCCCGGTGCGGAACGTGTCCTACGATGAGGTCGCTGCGCAGATGGATGGCTTCAGCGGGGCTGACGTGAAAGCCGTCGCCCAGAGCGCAGCGCGGCGCGCCGCGCAGCAAGCCGATGAGCAAGGGACGATCATTCCGATCACGCAAGAGCATCTCGAGGGAGCGATTGAGGGTCGGCGTGACAGCAAGGATACCGCTGACAGCGGAGGGTACCTATGAGCGAGTGGAATCGGTTCTTTCGTCGTGCGGCGTTCGTCTTAGGTGTGGGAGTGGCGTTCGGGTGGCAGCTTGACCGTGCGTGGGTGCGGGATTCGCCGGTGTTCGAGTTCGTCCAACTCATCCATCCGCTGTTCGATGTCGGGTTCGGGACACCGGTTGAGTTGTTCCCGAGTCTCGCTCTAGGCGTCTGGATCGGGCTCGTTGGGGGGATGGCGCTGGACTGGCGCAAGCACTACCACGGCATCCTGCTGCTGCTTGGTTCGTTGGTGACGATCGGAACAGTGTCGTGGTTCGGGAACCTGCTGACGAAGATTGACGTGACTGCGGTGTCGAACCTGGCGGCGTTCGTCGCAGGAGTCGTGATTGCGTTGTTGCTTGAGGCGCGGACGATTAGACAGACGCTTCGCCGCCGAGTGTTCGCAGAGGCATCGGTGACTGACGATACGGACACGAACGTGACATCGATTCAGGCCACCCGAGCGATCGTCGGGGTGGCGCTGTTTAGTGGCGTTGTGGCGACAGCCGCACTATACAATCTCGCTGCGATCGGTCGCGTCACGATTCTTGACCCGGTTATCGATGCAGGGTACGTGTACGCGATGATGCTGTTCCTATCATATAATTTACGCTCGAATACACAGGTGGTCGGACCGCTTCAGTCCGGGAAGACGTACGTACTGATTGGGTTGTTCGGCGTGTTCAGCAAGCGGGCACGGATCGCGCTGAATGAGTCTGAGAGCTTGTCCGAGGCGTTAGAAGACGTGGCTAATAAGATGCCTGGCGCGGGGTTCGAGTTGCCGAGTACTGAAGAGTACGATCGGTTCTGGTTCTATTACGATGCTGGGTCGCTGTTCCCGGTGCGGGTCAAATTCGATACGTATGATCACCGCGGCGAGTACCTGCCTGACCGATTAGCACCGGCTGCCCGTGCAAGTAAGGGGATTCGCAACCGGATTAGGTACTTTTGGCTGTCTGTCCGGGAGCAACTGAGCGAGCGGTCGGTGGCGTCGGGCCTGTCGGAACAAGAGCAGCTTAGGAAACTCACATACGATGTCCTGAACGCTGAGCAGCTGATTATCACGATAGATATGAATCGGGTTGTTAAATCACAGTCGGGGCGGCCTCATATAGAGGAATTGCGACAAGTCGCCGCAGAGGTAAAAGCGAATCGAGGTGAAGTCATTTTGGTGGCTACGAAAACG
>CAZFMU010000015.1:4187-18522 GCA_964520165.1 uncultured Salinarchaeum sp.
TCCGGGAATTCGCCAGCGGAAACATTGAGAGCTTAGATAAAAATAAAATTCCAACGCTGCCAGAAGCGACGGAATCCGAGTACGCCGACCTCTTGACAGAGACAGGGACCGACGGCGGACGACCTGCTTATATGGAGCCTGTGTTTGAGAATGAGGCTGAATATGGGGCGTTCGCTGAGGAGGTGACTGAGTGGCTGACACACCAGTACGACACACAGATGCCGAACCTTCTCCAGCTATCGGACGAACCGATCGTCTTCCCGGTGTTTTATCGGACACGGATGACTGACAGCGCTGCTGGTGGGAACGACGAAAAGCCGTTGCTTGATGAGGGCAATAACCTCCAGCCGGTCGGGTTCGAGTACCTTGCGGACCGATTGGAAGTCGATCGATAATGCAGTTCTACGTATATGATAACGCGGCGCGTCGGTACTTCCCTCCGCCGGGAGAAACCCCCGATTATGAACTCGCGGGCACCTCACAGATAGAGGAGTTGGTGACGAACTTGCGGAAAGTTGACATTGGGGACGTCTACTTTGACGGGCAACGCGGGATACTCGCTCATCGGATCCGGGCACGATCAAACCTCCCGCAGTACCAGGAACGGAATCAGGAACATTTTGCCGTATGGCGGACCGAGGAGGGTGAGTCAAGCGAGACGCTGTTTGCCCGGGCAGTGACAGATACCGAGTGGTTGTTCCAGCGCTCGGAGTGGGCGATGCCACCGGACCCGGACGAGAGTCGGGGAGAGTATGTCACGCATCCCCAGCGAGTAGCGGATCTTGCAGCGAAACAACCGATGAGTGAGACAGCGCGGTCGGATGTCTCCGAACGGTTGGAACTGATCAAAGCAGCGATTACCGGGGGCCATGGCCGCCTCCGTATCGGGACGCCGTCATTCGACAATGCGCAACAGTTGCTCCGCTTGCTGAGTGAAACGAATGGCACGGTTCTGATTGGTGATTTCAACAAGCCGGACGAGCTTGATCGTCTTGACCCGGACGTGGTCATTGAGTACGGGAGTGAGTATGAGTGGCTTGAAGCAGTGGATTCGGAGACAGCGTCGACTTTGGATAATGTGGATCAGTCGATCAGAGATGACAAGCGACAGGAGGCGATGCGCAGAATCGAAGAAGGGTTACGCGCGCTGAAGGTCAACGATGATTACAGCGTGAGTACGGAGCTTGAGGCGCTGAACCGACTGGTTCCGACGGTGAGTGAAACGAGCAATTGGAACCACCCATCGGAGGTCGCTGCGGAGTTAGACATCGAAGAGCTCCCTGACCCTGCGAAGACAATTCTGACCGAGATTCGTATTCTCCATGACTGGTATGATTTCGATCGGTATCATGGTCGGTCAACTTCGCGGGGTATGGCTGACCGAGTGAGGGGGACGGATTCGCCGTTTGAGATCGTCGCACAGAAACTCAACGACCGACGCGAGACGCTACGGGAGAAACTGTACGAGAGCCAGGCAGAACGGGTTCAGGACGCAATTGATGACGCTGTAGGGCAGTTGAGCGTTGTGAGCCACGATGCGGATACGATTCGTGACCGGTTATTCAGCGAACTCATGGATGGACGTGAGAGTCGCCTTGCGGATTCCCCGCTCATGCCGATTGGTTTCGGCGTGATTGTCGGTACATTCGTCTTTTTGATTCTTGTTGGCCTCATGGCGGTGTTTATTGGTGTTCCATTTGATGCAGGGGCCGGTCAGGGAGAGACTCAGTTAGCCGCTGGCGACGTGAACACGACCACGGTGACGATGGATTGTGAACTTCGGAACGAGACGATCAATATAACCGGGGAAACCACGGCCGAGCGTGTGCATATACGTATTGCGAACGCGTCGGGGGAGATCCTGAATACAACAACTGAGGTGCGTGATGGTAAGTTCGCGGTCACTCACTCGGTGGCGACGCAAGGGCGGTACACGGTCACGGCTCAGGCTGGGCAGGTGACTGAGCAAGAGTAGGTGTACTTTGATCAACCAGCCCAGCTCACGGTCCAGCGTCCGGAATGTGGGCGACGATTACGAGTCAATAGAACACGTCGAACGGAACAGTCGGCATACGTGTTACTGGGACGACGAACGTTGCGTCCATCCGCGTGCGAGTTCGAAATATATACAGCGATTCTGTCGTTCACTCTCAGCAGGTTCGCCCTACGCACACATCATTCGCTACGCGTATTAACATATCCAGCGGGATATACCTCGTGTCAGTGACCGCTGAAGATCAGGTGGGGATGAACGCGACTGTGACGCGGCCGGTAAGAGTGTCATCACCCAGTGGTATATAAATAACCGCACTACGGTATCGGGACGTAGTTATAAATTATTTGGCGGGATAGAACGGGGTTACTGGGGGATATCTTATCAGTAGGTCGGGGTGGTATATCGTTGTGTATGTCAGCAACTTTCAGCGGTCTGCTGCAAGCGATCCCGTTGGTGGGAAGCGACTCGGAGGCGCCCCCGGAGCCCGAACCGCCGGCGACCGAGGACGATGAGGAAGACGGGCTTGAGGCGCTGAGTGACTCCGAACTGCGCCAGAAGACGATTAAGGCCCGTCAGCGGATGGAGCGGTCCAGCGACAAGATCGACGACATCAAGAGCAAGTACTACGAGTTGCTCCAGAAGGGCGCTGAGACGTCCGACGAGCGCCGCAAGGTGTTCGCGATGAAAGCCCGGATCCTGCGCCTGAAGGGGCACTTCGAGGAGATGAAGCGGACACGTGCGCTCCGGGATCTGCTTGTGTACGAGTTCGCGGCCGGGCACCGCGACGTCAAGGAGATGTTCGAGGAGGAACTGGGCGACGAGGAACTGATGGGTGGCGTCGACATGGATTTCAGCGAGATCCAGTCCCAGATGACGGAGGCTGTCTCCAAGATTCAGGCCGATATCGGCTCGCTGAACGAGAACGTCAACGAGATGTCTGCGGCCGTGTCGATGAACTCAACGTCCATGGGGACCCTCCCCGAGGAAGAGCACATGGACCGCATCGCTGAGGGCACCGACCCCGAAGAAATCGACTTGGACTTGGACGCCGACGACGAGATTGACGTGGACGCGATGGTCGGCGGCGTCTCTATCGATAACGTCGACTTCTGAAACCACGACACACACAGATGAACATCGACCTGAATCCACCGTTCGGATCCGGCGACGAGCAAGACGACACACCCGCGCCCGATGAAGAGAGCGGCGACAGCAGCGACGCGCAAGCGCCGTTTACTGACGAGTTCAATGACTCCGGCCTCTCGGACCGCGAACTACGGAAAGAAATCCGCCAAGCGAACCAGGAATTCGAAAAGGCCGACAGCAAGCTTGAGCAGTTCAGAGCGAACGCTCGCGAGCTGCTGAGGAAGGGCAGTCAGGCCGAGAGCAGTGACAAGCGGAAGACGCTCGCCCTGTTGGTCCGCCAAGTGAAACAGCGTGCCGCTGTGATGAAACTCAAGCAGCAGGCTGCGCTGCGTGACCTGTTCAAGTACACGCTCCAGAAAGAGGTTCAGAGTATCCAGGAGATGCTTGAGGAGGAACTGAACCGGGAGTCACCGATGGACAAGCTAGACGTGGACTCGGATGAGTTCACCGAGGAGTTCGACGAGGTGGCGGCGTCAATCAAGGCGCAAACCGAGGAGATGACCGAGATGCTCCAAGAGGTTTCGAACTCGGTTGAAGAGGACAGCACGGACTTTGCGCTTGAGACGTTCCCGGAGGAAGAACAAATGGACAGCATCGCTGAAGAGCACAAGACAGAGGAGGAGATAGAGTTCGATGTTGAATTCGGGGAGCCTGACGCTAGTGACACGGTCACGGAGACCGATGTCCCTGCTGCTGAGCGTAGCATCGTGGACGCCGCGACCAACGGCGGTGATGGTGGCGCGGAGAACGGTGATAACGACGATGACGATCTCGCACGGAGCCTAACGAGCTGACATAGACCCTCCAAGCTACGCGCGGTCCCCACTGTACGGCACGTTTGCGTGTTATGTCGCTTTGTTTCCCGTTCACGACGTACGACCCAGAGGGTCCATCAGGCCCTGACCAGATCGGCGTGTATGAACTGGGTTGGTCCGGCAGGTCCGAGAGCGGATACAAAATCGTTTATATAGGGAGCGGCAGGATTAATAACCGCCTCAGATCTCATTATTATAGTGATAAAACATGGGCTGTTTACCGATGTGAAATAACGAACTCGACCAGACGCGCCCGACAGCGAGAGCGACGCGAACTCAGGCGCTTCGAGCGCACTCACGGCCGCCTCCCCCGGTTCAACTTGCAGATCGGCTGACCAGCACGTCTTCAAACCCGCAGGATAGAAACTGAACCTCGATGTGAAATACCACGGGCGCGGTGGTCCGTGGCTTCACCGTGGTCTCTGGCGTGAAGCCAGCGGAAAGACCGGTGGCAAATTTAATTCCGCCCGCGCTCGTCCCTGTGGGGACTCGCGTGGACCCGGTGGCACCCGAACACACCGAGAGTGTCACCGCAGCAGAGGGCCTCTGTTGCTGCCGTGGCGGGCGTGTCCATATGCGTCCGCTCCTCCACGGGGACGCGACACAGGACCGGCGCATCGCGTCTTACTCCGACGTGGATGCGCGGGTTTTGCGAGGCCAATAAGTGGGCTCCAGACTGTAGTAGGGCGTCCCGATGCTTAAAATGTGGACGCGGCCAAGCGCACGCACTTCACCCCCCACGATTGGGCGGGGAACTCGCGCTGTCTCTCCTTTAGAAGTTCAGTTTGTATCACGGCTGGATTATCTCAACCCCGTCAGGGCGCCGGACGACCGCGTCGACACCTCCAGTCGCTTCGAGAACGACCCCTTCGCCGCCTGGTGTAGATATGTTCGCCCGGATCATGTTTTCACAAATCACTTGGTCGGTACGAGTGAGGGATTTCTGCCGGGTGGGGAGGGCGTCACAGAAAAGTTGACACACCAGTGAGCGGGGAGTGGCAAATGGTACATGAGCGCCACAACCCCGCAGAATTATCCTTCGTCCGAAGAGCTATTCAAAGACCTGGATACGGTGCCGTTGGCGTTGTTCGAGCATCTTGATCTCTCGTTCTTGGAGGAGTTCCCCGTGTTCGTCCCCACAGGTCGGGGACGAACACGGGAACACGAAGCACCAGAACTGTTCAAGGGAGTGCCCGACTGCTTCAGTCGAGACATCTACCGCATCAAAGCAGTCACCAGAAAACTCCACGATGAGCTGATCTGGCGACAGTGTGGGTTCGACAGTGCTCCGTCTTACCAGTCGATTCATCGGTTCTTCACGGACTTTGCCTTGGTCGCCGAGGACGCATTCACCAAGCTCGTCGGGCAGGTCGCGGTCGGCGACCTGCTCGACAACACCTTCCGAATCGATTCGACAGATGTGCGGGCACACCCCGACGATGACGACGCTACGTGGAACTACGATCCAACGGCTGAACCAGACAACACAAAGAACGAGGATAGCGAAGACAAGGAAGATGACGAAGATGCGGACAGCTATTACTACAGCTACGGTTGTCTGATCGTCTCGACAGGGCCGAAACTGCCGATTGCAGCGGCCTTTACACAGCGAAACAGGTCAACACACCGATTTGGATGCTCGGTGATGAGGGCTTTGATATCCTTGAGTGGCACGACGACCTTATTGACGAGGCCGTCGTGCCGGTGGCCCCGTGCAATCCGAGAAACACCGACGATCCACTCGACATCGAGTACAGGATCGAAGACCGTATTGAGAACCACACTGACGACATTCACCTGAAGCAATCAGTGTTAGAAGGGACTTACAGTCACCGAACACAGGTCGAACGGACAATTGGTGCAAGCAAAGGCTGCGGCCTCGGACGCACAGCGTCCCGAGGCCGTGTCCACGTGAAAACACACGTGTTTCTGGCACTCTGCTTGCGGCTGACGATTGCAATCGCCAACTACGAACGAGATGCCAATCCCGGAAAGACTTCAGTCAAGGTGTGACAGCGATTCTGTGACGTCCTCCTAACTAAGGTATCTCTGATTGAGATCCATTTTACGGGCAAACCTTGTATGAGAATCCCTTCCCTCGCACCTCACTCCGGCTTCGGAGGCCCCCTACGGGATGATCTTCCCTCGCTCTGGCTGTTTACTTGACCGAGGAGTCCATGGAACCCACCTTTCCAGATCGTGAGTGTTCTGGGTGTAATCATCTGTTCCGCTCTGAGATGAACAGTTATCAGACCGAGGTGTGTAACTGGTCACAAACACCATGGCGGAGCAGTTTGATCTCCCGCTGGGCGGCAGGGCTGACACAACGGGACGCGTCGAGCTTTTCAGGAGCTACGGACGGTTTGAAGCGTACTTTGAGGACGCTCTCCGAATGCGTGTCGTCACGTACTGTGATTCACCGGAATTCATCCTTGAATTGTTTGACCGCGTCGAGTCGCTTGATCAACTAGAGGTTGTCGTGGGTGATGTTGAGGACTATCGGGAACGACTCATCGATAAGCCGGAACTTGCAGATCGGCTTGAGCAACTCAAACGCGACAACAGGCTGGTGATCTATCTGTGCGAGACGAAGGAGGTACACAGCAAACTCTACTTGATCGAGTACAGCACTGAGAGCGATACCCCGAACGAGAGTGGTGAAACTGGTGCATCACAGCAAACCTTCGAGTGGACCGGTTCGGGCTCAGCCACAAGCGGTGATAGGACCGATACAGGTGTGTCTGAGGATGCTGTGGAGACGGTGCGGCCAGCGACGGCGATTGTAGGGTCCCCGAACTTGTCGAGTAACGCGTGGACGCGGCAAGCGAATACAGGGGTCGTCTTCGAGACGGCAACGAATACATCGCTATGGACCGATTTTGTGGAGTTCTATGAGGAGCACCGTTCCTACAATAACAACGGTCCATTCCTCGATGATCTCACCGAGCGGCTGGAGCGGACATCTGATGACCGGGCAGACGTAGTCTCGCTGTACACTGAGGGGAAGGTGAAGACTCGTGATGAGGTAAGCGAACTCCACGGACGGCTTGATGAGCGGATTGAGTCGGAGGTGGATGAAGTCGACTTGGTGCTTGGCGACGAGACGGGGCTGAGCGAGAGTGCCGAAGAGCAGGTCAACGAGCAGCACCACGAGTCAGACGACAGTAACGGTGAGAGTGAGGCATCAACAGAGGAGTTGGATCCAAGTGATGAGAGCAAGACACGCATCAACCTCTCACTGCTGGGACACAGCGATGATGCGATTAAGGCGTTGTCTCGGATGACCGACTACGACGCGTCTCTCTCCGGAGATTCATTGACGGCGACGCCACAGGCAGTTCAGCAGTACAAGCGTGATATCTACGAGGTGCCGACAATGTGTGTCCAGCGGACGCAAACGGGTGATGATGACCCGGTTGAATTCGGGCGTGCACTACGCTTCCATACCGATGGGCGAGTCTACCGGGTAGGACAGCCGCTGCCTGATGATCCTGCTGTCGTTGACACTGCCCTGTCCGATGTAGAGGGGTATTTTGAGACAGTCGATAAGTACGGGAATTGCAACGACGCGGACGCAGTGAAGGCGCATATGGCTGAGGCACTACTGTGGATGTTTTGGGCTCCGTTTGCGAACCGCGATGCAGCATTCTACGACCAATACGGGATTGATCTTGACAAGGCGCTTCCGAACCTCTACATCTACGGTGAGTCCGACGCCGGGAAAGGAACGTTCGCGCAGTTCGCGCTGTCGATGATCAGCGGGGGGCGCGTGGTGACCCCGGTTGATGCTGACGAGGTTGGCAAGCGGAAAGTGCGCGGAATGCGGTCTGCGAATACCGCGTTCCCCGTCGTCGTTGACGACATTACGAAAGACACGGTAAATCGGCTGGATACATTCCGAAACTACTGGGCGGACTGGACACCGAACGCGAGCTTCCCACTGTTCGCATTCATCAGTAACGACAAACGGCCGGATGAGTGGTTCCGGAACCGCTCGAAGATTTTGCATTTCAACGTGAACTTCGATACGAGCTACAAGGGTGAGGCCGAGGTCAATGGGCTGATCAAGCAGGATAATCCACTGTTCCTCTGGTTCACTCACGAAATGCTGACCCGAGCATTGACGCTCTCGAACGATGACGATGCGTTACGGACGGCACGTGCCGTGATACTAGAGTTCTACGAGTATGCTGATCGTGACGTGCCGGAGTGGTTCCCACGCCGTCCTGCCGAGCGAGAGCATGATGCGGGTCGTGACCGGTGGTTCGACCTGCTTGCGCGAGAGGATATTACGACGGAAGACCAAGGTGACCGGCTCCGTGTATCGTTCCCTGAGGAAATGTCAACGGACACCTACACGTATGCGCGGGACCCGCCGACAGTTGCGCGCGTTGAACGCCGTGGTCGCGACCTGCTGATCAAATCACCTGGTGAGTTCCTTGACTGGCTGGGAGAGCCGCCAGCTGGCGTTGAACTGGATGGGCTGGTAAGCGAAGACAGGGGAGCGAAAACAGGTAAGGGGGAAGACACTGGTGGGGTGCTCGGCCGTGTCCGAGGGTTGTTCAGCTGATACTCTGGACGAAGTGAGCTGGTCCTTCTTTGAGACGGTGATCGCTGTGGAGTGCTACTGCGGGTCAGTTTTTCTGCGGCTCGCTACGTGTTCCAGAAGGCGTTGATCCGATCATCGAGGTGGGTGAGGACGATTGCGAGTATGTCCCGCCAGTCGTCGGGATAGTCGGCATCTTCCCCAGGTGTCGATGCATCTGGGGGCGGGTGGAAGTGCTCGCGGGCGTTATGATCATTCGGGTGCCGGTCCCATCGGCACTCCCACTCGTTATCGGTCTGATACTGCTCCGAATACTGGATGCTGAAGTCGTCGGTCTCGAACCAGCGGATCTGGAGATACGCACGGGTGACGCCGCCTGGAACGTATCCGAGATCGTAGTCAGCGATGACCGCAGTCGGTGCGGATTCCGGTCGTGTTTGGATATCGCTGAACCGATCGCTGTGGACGAGGTATGCGGCAATCCGGTCAAGGATTGCTGTATCAGTGGGTCCACGATCGGGGGCGTCAGCCGCGTCAGGCATCGACTGGACCGGGCTTGCTTCCGGAGACTGGACTATTTCGGCGTGCTGCGTCAAGAAGTGCAGCTCGCCGTTCGAGTGTCTCCCACTCAGAGAGCGCTTCCCAGGCTGCCTCGGTGGAGAGCTCCTGCTCCCTGGTCGCATCAACGAGGGATACCTCGTCCGGGTGCGTTGCATCGAACTGCGCTCTGTAGTCCTCAATCTGCTCAAGCGTCTCGCCGAGTGCGTCGACGATCTCCTGCTCCGAGTAGTCCTCGCGGATCCGGTTGATATGCCGCCATTGGAAGTACGCGTCGTTGCGTTCGTACCGGACTGGGCGGCCGTCGTGCCGCTGAACCATCCCCATCTCGTCGAACCACTCTAAGTAGTCTCGTGCTGTTTCGGGATCACAATCGGCCTGCTCGGCGATTGCCGAAACTTTCGTCGGGGTGCGAAGTCCGACAACAACGTCGAGGAGCCGCTCTCGGATTGATCCACCCTTGAGAAGTGCGTCAGGCGATGCTACCGCATCGAGATCAGGCGGTGACTCCTCGCCGGTGTATGCATCCTCAGGGATGTCTGTGAGATCCATACGGGAAATCTCCACACAATGCTCTTCTGGCTGCGACGATTTATATTTATGGCACACTGAATTATTTCTGTGTCACTTGTCCCTGACCGACTGGCGATGCAACGATGCGTGCTCTATTGTGCGGCAGATCTGGTATGAGAATTTTCTCCCTCACTCCGGCTTCGGAGGCCCCTACGGGATGATCTTCCCTCGCTCTGGCTGTTCTAATTGACAAGCGACGCAGGTGTGGTTGAACCGTCGATCCAGAAAATTGAGGTGCAGGATGTAACGTGAACCGCCTCGGGGTCAAGCCCCGAGGCACTCGGCCTGCTCCGCCTGTAGACGTCGTTGAAGCTGCGGCTGTCGTCAGAGTCTCCTCAGGAAACGATAGATACCGGGAGAACCGTATGCCATGTGTGGACGCACGTTTGTTTTGGCCCAGATCAACTCTCCTGCAGCGACGGCCGTATCTAGTGGGCATTAATAAACTAGTAGTAGGACGCTTTATGATGACTGTGAGCAGGATCCAGTATGTCGGCTGATGAGGCGCCGGCGGACCAGCTCCGCAAGCGGGCCGCCCAAAACCGGGCGAAACTGTGGCTTCTTCTCGGCGCTGACCGCTGGCTCGTTACCGGTGTCCTACTGGCAGTTGTATTCGCAATACTGGTCGGGGTGGGATATTACCTACCGGCAGCTGAACACGCGATTCGGAGCGGTGATTCGGTTGATACACTTTTTCAGGGCTTTCTCACCGCCACGATCACGGGAGTTACACTCGTGTTGACACTCAACCAGGTAGTCCTTTCTCAGGAACTTGGGGCGGTGGACGATCAGCGCGAACGGATGAGTGGTGCAATGCAATTTCGCCAAGATATCGCGGATGCCATTGATGCACCGGTGAGCCCGGCCCGTCCCGCACAGGTGCGCCGAGGGCTCATTCAGACGACCGAAGACCGGGCAGATCGTCTCCAGAGTGCGCTTCCGGAGACGGCCGATAAACAGCTTCAGAACGAAGTCACCACCCTCACTAGGAGTGTCAGGGAGAATGCGAGTCAGACCGCACCGGGGCTTGATAATGCTCAATTCGGGGACTTCGATGTCATCGCGTCGGCACTCAACTTCAACTACTCATGGAAACTGCATGCTGCCCAGCGTCTTCGCGCGCGATATCATGATGCATTACCGGCTGACGCAACGACAGCGCTTGATGAACTCATCGCGGTGTTAGAGCTATTTGGCCCCGCTCGAGAGCACTTCAAAACCCTGTACTTCCAGTGGGAGTTAATCAATCTCTCGCGACGGATTCTGTGGACGGCTCTACCAGCGTTGCTTGTCTCGGGAAGCATGATTGCGTTTTTCGATAGCGCCACCTACCGCGTGGTCATCGGGAACACAGAGACGCTTATCGTAGTTATCGCAGGCGGAGTGACAATCGCTGCCGTTCCATTCTTCATTCTGTTAGCGTACATCATGCGGATCGCGACTATCGCCAAGCACACGCTTTCGATCGGTCCGTTCGTACTCCGAGAGACGGATGGCTTATCTGATGTTGAGTGGGACCAGTGACTCAATGCCCTATCAAAAGCTCTGTTTGGCGTTCTTCGAACGGCATCTTGCCACCCCAATCGAAGACCTCCGGTCAGTTCAACCCCAATCTAGCCGTGTCGAACCCGGGTATATCGCTCCATAGCGACATGATAGCCGTTGATATCGAGGCCCTCAGTCAGTGCCCCGGCGACCATCCGAGTTGTATCTCAAAGATAGGGCTACCGTCGAGGGCTCCCGCGATGGTACCGCTATGTGCAAGCATTCCAGACGATCCACTCCTCCGGGGGCAACAGGAAGCAAACGCCGTTTTCCGTGCCTTCGGAGACACGGCATTTAGTGGCGACCGATACACCGCCGACCTCAATCTCAAGGCTGTTCAGGCGGTCCCGACATACAAGCGGATCGTTGTTTCAGGTATTTCAGACGGGCGACTTCGACCCCGTTGAGACCCTCCGCTTGGAGGACGGAATCAGAGTTCGCTGGCAACAAACCGACGGTAGCCGATCGTCAGGGGGACGACGGTCCACAGCACCAACACGAGCAGGGCCAGCCACCAGTCGAGAGATGTCACCGCCCCCGGCGCACTCGGGGAGAGGCCGCCGCCGAGACCGAGCAGGCGATCGAACGCGACGGGGGGTTGTGCGAGGCCAGCGAGCAGCGACCACTCCGGCGGCTCCGCCGGTGGACCGCGGTGGAGGACAAGAACAACAATCGTCACCAGGGCGTTCCACAACTGGACAAGGACGAGGTACCCGCCGAGGGCCCCGAGGGTGAGCCAGCGGTCGGCGGTCGTGGCCATCGACAGTCCGACGGCGATTCCGACGAAGGCCGCCCCATAGAGGGCCGTCACCAGGAGGAACCAGGGATACATCAGGAGGCCCTCGGTTCCAAAGACGACCGCTGCGGCGACGCCGGCGAGCAGGAGGCCCCCCAGTGTCGGTACCAGCAGGATGACGGTCCGACCAACGAATGTTCCGACGGCCAGATCGCGCCGCGAGGCCGGAAACGACAGCGAGAGGTAGATCGACCCGCGGGAACGCTTACCGGCGACGGCCCGGTAGCCGAGCAGCAGCGCGACAAGCGGGACGAACAAGCTGACGAGTTCAACGAGCCCGCCGAGAGCGGCGGTGAACTCCGTTTGGCCGAGATATGCGACCACGCCGACGACCCCGACGAAACTTCCCGCGAGCAGCACGGCCAGCCCCCAGAACGACCACGACCGGCCGGCGTCGCGGATATCCGCCAGAGCGATCGTCTCCCAGCTCATGCTAGATCACTCCGCGCAAACCGCCAGTAGCCGGCTCCAAGCGGGCCGATCGTCCAAAGTGCAAGCACCCCAAGCGACGTCACTCCGCCCAGAGCACTCGGTCCACTGGGTGGTGCCCCCGGGTCGAGGAGGCTGGTAACGACCCGCTCGAAGGCGGCCCCAGGGACGAGCCCGATGAGCATCTTGAGTGTGCGCGGGAGGCCGTCGGTACCGAGGCCGGCCCGAGTCAGGCCGTACTCAAGCAGGCCCACCGCGGGCTCCCAGGCGACCGCCAGCAAGAGCACCAGCCCGAAGGCGACGATCAGCGCCCGTCGCTTCGTCGCAACCGCCATCGAGACGGCCAGGCCGATGCCGGTCCAGAGGGAACCATAGAGGATCGCAACGCCGACAAATGCGAGAAACGGCCCCACGACGAGTTGGCCGTAGGGGTAGACCACGAGGACCCCGGCGCCGGCCATCGCCGCGACGAGCACGCCGGCGAGGACCCCGGCTCGGCCGAGGAAGGTCCCTACGGCCACATCGAGGCGACTCCGGGGCAACGACAGCGAGAGTCGGAGCGCACCGGACTCCCGGTCGCCGGCGACGGCACCGTAGCCAACCAGGACGCCAACAAACGCGAGTAGACCGGTCAGCGAGCCGGCGAGGAATCCCGTGAATCGGGCGGTACTGTAGGGTGGCGTACCGATCACCGGGTAGACGTACGCCGAGAGGAGGACCGTTGCCACGAGCGCCCCGAGGAGGTACCGGAAAGAGCGGGTGCTGCGGAGGACGCCGGCCTCGTGGCGGGCCACCGGTCGCCAGTTCATGCGTGGCCCCCGCTGGTGTACTCAACGAACATGTCCTCAAGTGAGGACTCCTCGGTTCGGAAGTCAACGACATCGACGCCAGCGTCCTGGAGGGCGACCAGGACGTCCATCTTCGCATCGTTAGTACAGGTGACCTCAAGCCGGTCCTCGCTGGTGGCGACTGCCGTCTCGACGCCGGCAACACGGCGGACTGTCGCGACGGTGTCCTCGTGTAGGGTCTCGGGCGTGATGCGGAGTTTCGTCCCTCCGCCCAGTGTGTCCCGGAACCCGTCGATGGTGTCAACGGCGACGAGTTCGCCGTTCTGGAGGATCCCGACGCGGTCACAGACGGCCTCAACCTGCTCAAGAATGTGTGAGGAAAAGAAGACGGTCGCGCCGCGGTCAAGCTCGGTCTGGAGGATTTCTCGCATCCGGGCGGCGCCGTTGGGATCGAGTCCGGCGGTCGGTTCGTCGAGAATCAGCAGGTCGGGCTGGCCGACCAGCGCCATCGCGAGCACTAGCCGCTGGGTCATCCCGGTCGAGTAGTCGCTGGCCGTGCGGTCGGCGGCGTCGCGAATCCCGACACGATCAAGTACCGCGATGGGGTCGGCGTCGGCGTCCTTCGCGCGGATGGCGTGTTCGACATGTTGGCGGCCGGTAAGGCGCTCGTAGGGAGCGTAGCCCTCCGGAAGGACGCCGATGCGGTCGCGGGCGGCGACACCGTCGTTCTGGCAGTCGTGGCCGAAGATCGAGACCGATCCCGCCGAAGGGGTGACGAAGTCGAGCAGGATATTGATGAACGTGGACTTGCCCGCCCCGTTGGGGCCGAGAAAGCCGAAGGCTTCGCCCGCTTCGACAGTCAGGTCGACGCGATCCAGCGCCGTCACCGTTCCGTATCGCTTTGAGATGCCGGTGGCGTCGATCGCTGGCATACTCACAGGACGCAGGCGCCGACAGATAGACCCTTGACACCCGTTGCAGGGTCCGAAACCGCAGGGCGCTTCCAGCACAGTGGGCGTCTCACGTGGGCTACCCGGTCGGTCGGCTCGCCGCTGCGGCGCCCGGGTATCGGGACACCCCAGACAGACCCCGGACATCCACGCCCCCCGACACCGAACGGAGCGATAGACCTGCCGTTATCTC
>CAZFMU010000016.1:0-16083 GCA_964520165.1 uncultured Salinarchaeum sp.
ACGCTGATGACGCAGGGGCTGCGAGAAGGATTCGTTGACCTTCGAGATACTCTCCGGGGTGACGCGAACTACGGCACGCACATTCTCTATGGGCCGTACGGGAGTGGGAAGTCCCACCAGATGGTGGCGATGTACCACTGCTTCGCCGATCCCGAGGCCGCGGGCAGATTCGGCGACCGCCACGTCGACGGTTTCAGCGATGCGTTGCCCGAGGCCGAGAACTCGGAAGCGGTCACCGTTTCCCTCCAGCAACGCCAGCCGGACTACCTCTGGGAGCCTTTCTTCGACATCCTCGACTACGAGCCCTCCGACAGCGATCTCGATCCCTACCCCGACATGGAGACGATTCAGGAAGCCGTTGACGGGCGCACGGTCGCTTTCCTGATAGACGAACTCGAGGATTGGTTCGAGCCACTCAGCGGCGACCGCAAAAAGCGCAACCGGGGGTTCCTACAGGCGCTTCTTGAGACCGCCGATCTTGACGATAGCGAGGTCTTTGCCATCGTCTCTGTCCTCCGCAAGGGCTCGGAGGTACACAACATCCTCGACCGCGAGAGTGCCTCCGAGGTCAACATGAGTAGTAAGGTGAGCAAACAGGAGGTCATCCGGCACCGCCTCATCGACGACATCGATGAGAGCGCGGTTAGCGAAATCGTCTCGGGCTACGTGGACGCGTACGCCGACAACGACCACGTCCCGGACTCCGACATCCCAAGTGACCTCGCGAAGGAGATGCAGGACACGTACCCGTTTCACCCGGTTCTTCTTGACGCTCTTGAGACCCGTTATTACGCCGATGAGGGGAATCAGAACACGCGGGGCATGATTTATCTCTTCTCAAAAATTCTCACAACGGCCGCTGACCCCGAGGCCGACCCGGACGACGAAGACGCTTCTCGGCTCATCGAAGAGACCGATCTTATCACACACGGCGACATCGATGCAGTCCTGTTTGACGACGAGCTGACCCGGATCAATATCGACCGCCCAAGTGTTTGTATCGACGACATCCGCAACCGCGTCGATCCCGATTCGATCCCTTACGGCCGGCGTATTCTCAACACAATCCTTCTCTACAGTCTCAAGCCTGACGACGGCGAGGGCGCTGGCAAGGCCGAGATCGTGATGGGCACCTATCAGACGGGCAACCTTGTCTCGGATATCGTCCTCAACCTTGAACAGCTCTACGGCGTCGCGTGGTACCTCCACAAACTCAACGGCAAGTACGCCATCCGCGACCGACAAAATCCCAACGCACTCATCCAAAACAAGGCCGAAGATGTCGATGAAACCGTTGCGCTCAGCCAGATCGGCGACACTGTTGAGCAAGTCTTCGGGACCGACGCGTTCCCTGTTGGATTCACGGAGGGCGACCTCAAGCAGGTAACCGACAGCCGCGAAATCAAGGTCGCCGTCAAGGCTGACAGTTGGGCACACGAAGAGGTTGAGACCGTCATCAAAAACGCCGATGGCAGCCCTGGACGCGAGTGGCGCAACACGCTCGTGTTCGTCCAGCCAAGTGGCGACAAGGCGATTGAATCTGGCACGGGCTTCATCGAAAAGGCTCGTTACATCGAGGGGGCCGAACGCGTCCTCAAAGATGACTCGCTTGACGACGAGATTCGCTCATCTGTTAGCCGTCAACAGGAGGACGAACAGCGTGAACTCCGCGATCGTGTTGAACTCGCCTACGGCGAAATTCTCGACGGTGACAACCTCCTCAATGAGTTCGAGCTGGCTGCCGAGATGGATCTCGACGTATTTGTCTCCGATGGTGACCCGCTCAACGCTGGTGATATCGCCGATAGTGTTGCCGCCGAAGGGATTGATCTCCAACGGCACGTCTGGGGCATCGTGGAGGACCTCCTTGATCGCCGAGGTGAAGCCAGTATCGAGGATATCTACGAGCAGTTTCTTCGTCAACCGACCTACCCAATTCCCGGCAGCCCGAGTGATGTAGTGGACGCTACTGTTGACGCGCTTGCAGACAGACCCGTGATTACCCACGGCTCGAACGGGTTCTCGGAGTCCTTCAAGAGTAGTTCCCTTGATACCACAATTTTCCACGAGCGTGATGTCCAGCGGTGGACGGCCGAGGACGTCGAACAGGAACTCCGCCAACGGTTCGGGAGCGGCACCAAATCCGTCGACATCGGGAACTTCGAACTCGAACTCCTCGAAGACACCGAGGTCTGGTTGGAGAGCGACGGCCACGATACGGTGATGACAGCCGCCGGTCGCCTCGCACAGGACGACAAATACGTTCTCTATAGTGGCACTGAGATTGTTTCAAAGGCTAAATCCGATGCGACAATTCGCGACATCTCCGAGGCCGAGCACATCGGCGCCCCAGAGGTGCGCAAACGCATCAACGAGGCCTTAGAGGGGAGCGGTCGGGCGAACACTCATCGTATCCTTGAGAAGATCCGCCGCGATGAGACTGTCTATCTTCCGGGTGATAAGACTGATCGGGCCTTCCGCGAGGCGGTGACGGACTTCCTTGTTGACGACTACCTCGTTGATGCCAACCGCGAGTACGACGACACGCTCGGTGATAACGACCCGACAGATATTACACTCGTCCCCGTGGTGCCGGATAACGTCGGTGACCAGATTCTTGACCATATCGAAGGCCTTGACGGCGGCGATGAGTTCACTGTCGGAAGCGTAGCCGAACGATTTGATGCGTCGGGGTCGGAGGATGCCGTACAGACGTTTCTGTTACAGCACCTCGGGCGCGAGACCGAGCCAGAGTACGTGATCGCTACAGACGGATCGGGCGACCCGACGCGGTGGTCGCCGGGCTATCAGTTTCAGGTTCCGAGTGGCGGCTGGCGCTTCGTGTTCGACGGCGATGACGCTGCCGGGCTACGTCGGAAGTGGCGAGAGGAGGAAGACTCCGGAGAGGTCACCTACGGGGAGATCAGATTCCAGCTGACCAACCGGATGGGGATTCCCGGACCGCTCCAAGGCACTGCTAGAGTCAAGGAGACGATGACAAAGCTCACGCTTGAATCCGGCGAGGACTTCACGAAAGTGCGTGACCTCTTCGAACGGATGCCCGATGAGGCATCCAACATCTCTGTCGAGATCAACTTCGAGTGACGATGGTTGAGCACGGCAAACTTTCCGGCGAGTATAACATTATCGTCAAAGACGAGTACGATCTCTTCGATCACCAAGTTCCGGTTGAAGAGTTCAAGGACATGCTCCGTGAGAACGATGTGCCTGACGAGGTATGCATTGTTGGTCTTGAAGATCTATTCGGTGACGACGATGCTGTAAGCGAGTTGTCGGCACTAATGGACCGTAACGCAAACACACTCGAAAATCGCCGTCCGCTGCCCGCTATCCAGTTTGCCGTTGAGGGATCGTTTCAGCGCCGCCAGCGGGACTTTGAGCTACAGACTAACGGTGAACTCTACCGACTGAGCCGCGTGTTTGGCCCTCAGATTAACCGTCGGAATGGGGGCTGGCTCACGGCGTCATTTTGAGACCTCATCAAAGTAGCCGGAAATCATCTTCGAGAAACACATCGGTAGGAGTTCCCTCCTCATCACGCCTCACGAAGTACAGGTCGATTCGTTCCTCACGGTTCTCACGCCGAAAGACAGGGATGCATGTGGTCGATTGCGTTGGGTGTTGACGACACTGTGTTTCGATCTGCCGTCGCGTCCACTGCCCGTCCTGCTCAAGGTCAGAGCGTGATCGGTACTGCGTCGAGAGCGCGTCTGCGGCCGCGTTAACCACACGCAGTGAGAACTCGTAGACATTGCTAAAGTCAAACGGCCCATCTGAGTTTGTCAGGCGATCTAACGCTGACGCGTCGTGCTGATCAAGACAGAGCGCGTGCTCCTTGACAGCCCGGTAGACCTCAAGCGCGGGATACACGTCCACGAGTACCCCATGGAGGTAATTCCGGATACAGTCGTGGTATTCTTCAAGCGAGAAACGATCATCATCGGGCGATATCACCTGTAGTTCTGCGCCTGTCTGGGCGACCGTCCGTGTCCGTTGTTCGCCCAGTGGAGTCAGAAAGCCCATTCGCGGCGTATTCAGTAGGTACGCGTAACTAAACAACCGTGACCGCGAGCCACCGCTCTTCACCGGATCTTTGTCTTCAGCGTAGTATTTCGAATCGAGAACAGCCAGCGTCTCGTCGCCCTCCTCAACGGCGTGATCCGGCTGATGGAACACCTGTCCCTCATCCTCGAATGGCTGGAGCGTCGGCGATCGAACCGCCGAGACGTTCTCGGTCTGATTGCGGTGGTCATATGCTTTGATGGCGTCTAGCTCGTCCTCAATAGCGATCTGCGAGTACTGCTCAAACAGCGACTCCATGTTTAGCACATAGTCGACAACCAGCTCACGATCTCCGTCTATTGCTGGCGTTCCAAGCGAAGACGCGACGACTGTCTTTGCCACCTCGATGGCCCGCCGATAGTAGTGACGCTGCTTGGGGAGGGCATGCAATGAGAACCGCTGGTATTCGGGAATGCGCCGACGGCCGCTTGTCACGTCCAACGCCTCCAGATGACGCACCTCCTGATGCACCTGTGAGAAAATGTGATAGTACGCTTGATGGTCATACTCGTCCTCATACTGTCGGAAAAGCCGCAGTAGGTGTGTACCCGCGTAGTGGAGTAGCGAATTGGCCGCGTTATCGTAGTTGACTTGCTTCAACAGACAGTGCTGCTTGGCCCGTCCCTCGACTTGATTAATCAGTGATCGTTCAATGTCAATCACGCCACGGGCCTGTTCAAGATCGGCTCGCCGCGTCTCTAGTTGCCGCACAAACCCGTTTCGGTGGATATCCTCTAGTCCGTTGAGGTAATTGATTGCCAAAATCAAGAAGACATCTTCCAGATCAACATCCTCGGTGCGAAACTTCTCAAGCGGGATGCCGTGATATTCAACTGACCGCTTGCGGTCGTGCACCGCAAGCAACATGTCGAAAATATCGTCCCAGTCGATCTTCGGCTCGATACGGAGCTTTGATTGAGGCGTGAGACTGACAATACCCACGTTGTCTCTCGCCGTCACGTGGAGTAGGGGGCCATTTACTCGGACCTTGACGACCTGATACTCCGTGTTGCGGTCGTCAAGCGACTCCTGGGTCTTCACAAAGATGTTGGTGCTCTCTTGCTCGAAGGCGGCCCGACGGAGTTGGTCATCGATCGAGGGTGGACACCCCTCAATACGGATTTCGCCACGTTCGGGCACGCTGAACGTCCCGGGCTGGTAGGTGTACGATGCGTCTGGATCGGAGACACTCATTGCTCGTAGGAACCCATCCGTCGACGTTCAGCCTCAAGCTCACGACCGGCGAGATCAGCTGCTGGTGCGAGGTCGAACATCCTGAAGTCGTTGTCGAGTGCTCGATAGTGCGCCTCAATCTGCTCAATCTGCGGGAAGGCGGCCGAGTTCAACAGGCGTGGTACAATGAACGTACGAAACGCCTGTCCGACCGCCTGCTCCGGAGCGTCCATATATAGACTGTCGTCTTGGAGAGCCTCGCGCAGAAAGATCGTCACGTCGCGATAGTGCATCGGCCCAAATCGCATGATAGGGCCACGAGACGCCTGTTCGGAGCCATTGTTGATGCCGTTGTAGTCGGCCTCGAAGAGTTCAAGCAGGTCGTCATTACTGACGAGTGGGATATCTCCGAGGTTATCCTCAATCCAGCCCTCAAACAGAGCCCGTCGGTCATCATTCTCGTATTCATCGAGCTCGACCATCGCAAACCGGCGCGTGATAGCGTTGTCCAACTCATTGACCGTCCGGTCGGACATGTTCATTGTGCAGATAATGCTCACATCCTCATCCAACTCGATCGTCTCGCCGTCGTCAGTTTCGATAAGCGTCTGGTTTCGATTCTCGATGGCCGTGTAGAGCGGCCCGAAGATCTGCGAAATGTCGGCCCGGGTAATCTCGTCAAGGATGACTGCATAGGGAATGTCGAAGTCGCGAGCCCGCTTTACGCCCTCCGAGACCGCACCGAGTTCGGTTTCGTAATTTAACGACCGATAGCTAGAGGATCCGGTTAGGTTTGGCCCGATCCCTCCGATGATATCCTTCGCCGTCCATGAGGGCGTTGCTGTATGTAGTGAGAAACCGACGCAGTGCTGGAGAGCAAGCTGTTTTGCGAACGTCGTCTTCCCGGTTCCTGTTGGGCCATAGAGCACGACCGGCTTCCCTGTCCGGAGTGCAGTTTTCGCGTTCCGCTCGACAGCATCGGGAACGCGGATCGTTTCTGGGGTATCATCACCGCGGGTAATGACCGCTCGCTTCAATTCCTGTGACGCAAGAGGTGATTTAAGAACAGCCTGTCTGATCGCTCCGACCCCTTGATCTCCTTCGTGATGGATGTCAAGTTTCTGTTCGTAAATGAGGAATTCAAGAACTTCCGTGTCGTTCGCCTCTTCAATCGCTTCGACAACGCGGTCCGAAACCGCATGGAGGACATCAAGATGGTCTCTTGCATCCTCCACGGTGTAGCTACCCGAGGAATTGCTCATTTGTTCGTTGCTTTCACGCCCAGGTCATAAAAGCATATGCGGGTCCAAACAGCGGTGTTCAGACAAGAATCAGGGATAAGGCGGTGCGATTGGCAACGGTTTATGCTTGAAACCGCTCGCAACAATGCACATAGCGGCTGCCTTGAGTTAGATTTCTGGAACGAGCATCGACCTCCAGACTCGCGATAAAGCTCTGGATCCGACTGCATCTGGCTATTCTATCACGTCTAAATACAATATTTTGATATGTTAGGTGTCGAGCGCTGTCGGTCGACCGTTCACAACTGGATACAGAAGGCCGACCTACAGCCCCTTGACGGGACAACCCGGATCACATTGCGATTGACGAAACCGTGATTCAGCTCAATGACGAACGGGTCTGGTTGTACATTGCGGTCGATCCTGACGCGACCCGCTTGCTGTATTTGAAGCTCGCTCCGACGCGAAATCAAGCGATTACCGAGATGGTTCTCGCGGAGTTCGGAAAGAACCATCTTGTCGATGACGTAGTCGTTCTCGTCAAGTCCGCACCGTGGCTACAAGCGGCGCTTCACCGACACGGTCTCGATTACAGATACGAAACACATGGTAATCGGAATACCGTCGAACGTATCTTTCGAGAATCACAACGACGAACCAACCAGTTCTTAACCTGTTTCAGCCGCACCGACGCAGACACCGTCGAACAGTAGCTACAAGCCTTCGCATGGAACCGGTCTATCCGAACACCCCTCCTAATCTAGTCAAGAGTCATAACCCAATTGATCAGAATATGCTATGCGCTTTTATCTGTCCTATCGGTTACTCCCCATGCTTTGTATAGCTCGCGCCGATTATGTAGTCCTTCTGTGGGAAGTGCATGATTGGCGACGTACGTCTCAGCATCGTGTTCGTTATCCCACATTGCTTGGTGCGCATTGGGCAGTTCCTCCCAGTCAACAACAGCTGGGGTTGTAACATCCATAGTCCCGGCGTCAATCTCAGCGTTTAGTTGTTGGACCTCATAAGAGTTTGATAGGTGTGTACCAAGAATTGATGCTGTGGGCATATGGATTTCTCGCTGACGCATCCATACTTGTGGCGCATAAAACGAATAGCGGCGATCGGCGAGATCCTCGCTATAGACTACGCGGCCGGTATGCGGCCGGACGAGCATAGTTGACACGCCAAGCGCATCGTGGCCCGCTCGCTCAAAGACAACATCTGGATGGCCGCGGGGATTCTCCGAAGTACGAAGGTACTCACCAATAGCCTTTCCAAGCGGTTTGAATGCTGTATCAGTATACTCCTGCACCGCCTGTTTGAAAGCTGTTGGATCTGCCTGTGGGTGTGGAAAGTCAGGTAGCGTCTCAGGCCATGCAAATTCGTCCTCTCGGCGCTCAAGTTCTTCAATCGAGAGCACCCCAGCGACGGCGTCCCCATACCCAAGCGACTTGACAAACTCGGCCTGTTCGCCAGTATATGTGACGACTACCACCGTTGCGTCGGCTGCTCGCCCTGCCTCAATTGCGCGGAGGCCAACTTCGTCAAGGACACCTTCCTCTCCCGTTGCGGTCCCATAATAAATGAGTACCCCTTCACCGGCACTCAGATCCACTTGATCAAACATCGCTTCAGGCGTACTTACCCCGGATTTTCCGAGGAATGTCATCCGGTAGCCTGTTGAGGCCCCCCAGAACGTAAGCGTGCCTCCCTCATCAAGCAGTTGGAAGGTTCGCGGGAAAGACTGCTCACCAGCATGACTGACTGCATAGTCCGCTAGTGTGTCGTTATCTTCGCGATATTGCTCGACAAGCGGCTGTCCAGCCCGCTTCCATTCATCCCAGGCATCTGGGTCTTCTGGAATTGGCCCCCAGATATCCGCAAATGGCTCAGCCGTGCGGTCAATCGCTGTTCCTCCAACCTCTTCAATTCGGGTTGCCCGTTCGGTGCTTGAACAAAGTCCGGTCACCGAGAGGCCATTTCGAAGTCCAATTCGGAGAGACTCCCAGCCTGTTCCTGTAGCCCCACCCTCAACGAACAATGTGGATCCGGCATCGATGTCTAATGTCGTGAAAAGTGCTCGATAGACCGTTCCCATTGCTAAAACATATGACCCTGCCTCCTCGAGCGTTGTCTCTTCTGGGATCGGATGCACTTGGGGTGCCTGTGCCACCATAAACTGCTGATGACTGCCATCAGGCTCCTCGTAGCCCTGAATTGAGAAGCCAGCGTACATTGGATCTAGACCCATTCGGGGAGAAAGCAGATCACTTTGACCAGAGTAGACTGTCACTACATCGCCAACGTCAACCCGGCCGGTCTCCTGAACCGCCTGTCCGGTATCGACGATAAGGCCGACCCCCCCACTCCCCGTGATATGTCGGTCACGGTCATGATTATCGAACTGGCTGACCGGGATGCCAGTGATTGCCCAAACGTCGTTAAAGTTCACTTCACTTGCGAGCATATATAATAGTACCTCGTTGGGACCTGGATCTTCTACCGGGTAGAGGCCCTGCACCTCCGCCTCGACAGGATCACCGTGATCCGGTTCGCCAGTCATTCGATCCTTTTCGACCGCAAAGCCATACTGCCATTCAGGCAGCTTGTCCACGCTGGGGAAAAATGGGGTTCCAACTGGTAGCAGCGATCCCTCAGCTTCGAGTTCCTCAGCCTGATCAATCGACGGCGCATCCTGAGGCCGAACCGGAAGTGGCTCGGCCTGTCCATCAAGGAATTTTTTGATACCGGTCTTCCCTCCGGCAGGATCCACGACGGCATCTGCGAAGTTATCGGCTTCCGTGCGGAGGCCGGCATCAATACCCGCCTCGAATCCCTGGCGGATCGCCTCAACTGCACGGGTGAATGCACGATTCCGTCCGGTACTGACCTGTTCGCACTGTGACCGGTTTCGCGCGATATTAGGGTGATCAAGAACGCCTTCATCGAACTCCTCGGCTTGCTGCCACCGTTTGCGTGCAGTCAACCGCTTGTCATGGGCTTCTTGTAAGGTGGAATCAGTACCACGGATATGTGACCGGGCGAGGGTGGCGGCGCGACGTTCAGGTGGATTGGAACTGAGCTCATCTATGAGCCCCATTGCGTTTGCATCATCAGCCTCGATATCTCGGCCATTTGTGATGATTGTTATCGCATCGACAAGTCCCTCACGACCACGCCGGTCGGCGAGCAGCCGTGGCAGTCGCTGTGTGCCGCCGTAGCCAGGGATAATGTTTAGTCGTAGCTCAGGCTGACCAAACGTTGCGTGTTCCGCAGCCACTGTGTAATGCGCGGCAAGTTGAAGCTCATTTCCACCGCCAAGAGCAGCCCCATCAACCGCAGCGACGACCGGCACTGACAGCGTCTCAAGCCTTCGAAACGCTTCATGCGCCTTGCGTGCAAGTGCTCTCGCTTCTTCCTTCTCGTGCACTTCTTCGAGGAATTGTTCGATGTCGGCCCCAGCAACAAACGGTTCATTTTCCGTGGTAAGAATAACAGCCCCAACATCGTCGCGTCGATCTAGGTGCTCAGCTACCGTATTTAGTTCATCAAGTGTCCGCTCTGTTAGAGCATTGACTGGTGGATTGTCGAACCGGAGAACAGCGACCGACTGTGACGTCTGTGGCACCGCATTATACTGTACAGTAAAGAATCGATACTCATCAAGGATTTCCTGCTCCCGAGCAATGCGCTGATGACGGCGCCACCGGTCTGCTTTCGGTCGGATCGCATCGATCGTCTCCGGATTTTTCAGCGTTGTTGTATCTCCCACGGGGTCGCCAGCAAGCATCGCCGTCAACATACGACGCATGTATTTCCCTGACCGTGTCTCAGGGAAAGCGTCGACCTCTATGAATGAGTCTGGGACCGCTACTGCCCCCTTCTCATCGCGGACAAGCGATCGGAGTCGTTGTTTGACCTCAGTGGTTAGTGTTTCCCCGGACCGCGTTTGAACAAATGCGACAGGTACCCGCCCTTTTTCGTGATGCGGAGCCCCGACGACAACGACATTTGCGACGGGGGTCTCAGGGTTGAGTTGCTTATCACGGAGCATCGCCCCCTCGATCTCCTCGGTTCCCATGCGGTGTCCTGAGACATTGATGACTTCATCTGACCGGCCGTGAAGGCTGAACGACTCATCTCTATACTTCTTGGCGACATCGCCTTGGAGATAAGCGTAGTCTCCGTCTTTTTCGATCCAGTAAGTTTCTTCAAATCGTTCGCGATCGCCTGTCCACGTAGTTGGATTCTCTGGATCAAACTCTCCACCCCAGACAGTTCGCATGAGGTACGGGTATGGCTGCTCAATAATGACTTCGCCCCGTTCCTCGTACGCAGCTTCGTCCCATGTGATCGTACCATCGGACTGTTCCTCTTTGGTCCAGACATTCCCAAATACCCAAGGACAAGGGTAGGTGTGCGCATCTGGCCGAAGTTCAAAATCGTCGTTTCCGTAGAAGTGTGTCCAGACAATCCCTCCATGCTCGGTTGCCCAATATGAATTAATGTACCACGGACAAACTTCTTCCATGCCAAATTTTTGAACGGCCTCGTTAACTGGTTCAGCACAGAAGGTAGCAACGCGTAGACTCTCTGTTGACCAAGCCCGCATATCTTCGATATTCTCCTGATCTTCCATTACTGTTTTCAGAAACGTGACACCTGCTTTGAAGATGTCAACATCGTAGCGATCTATAATCGAGGTAAATCGACCAGCATCCGGATATAGCGGTGATCCTTCCGCAACAACACTCGTTGTCTGTGTCGTCAGTGAGGCGCTGATAAGGTACGATTGACCGGTGATCCATCCGGGATCGGCGACAACAAAGATCGTATCCTCTCCCGGAGTAACATCGAAAGATACGCGCATCGTGTGCGCGATCCCAGCTGTATATCCTCCATGTACGTGGACGACACCTTTTGGTTTGCCCGTTGATCCGCTCGTAAAGATGACGAACAGCGGGTACTCGGCGTCAACTGGTTCTGGTTGGCTGGTCGCCCAGAGGGCCCGGACGAGTTCGCGATCAGACAGCTCGCGTAGATCTGAGATGGTCTCAACTGCAACCCCAGCATCGCGAGCGTTCTGGATGATGGTGTTTTGAGCGGCAGTATGAAGCTCACTGGCCCAGTGGTCGCGCTCATACATCTGAATGTCTTGTCCGGTGTGACGAACAACAATCACATCTTCAACAACATGGTCGGCGTCAACAAGCGCTTGTGCAATTTTGGTTCGGATCTCTGTTGCTCGATCCGGTGCTATATCCAGATCGGAAAGGGCTTGACCAACACCACGCATTGCATCAGCTCGATCGACGGTGATAGCTCCCTCAATCGCCGACTCAACTGCCTCCATGATTACTGTTGCCTGCTCCGTCTCAAGCGTGAGTGCTGCAAGTGTCTCTTCGAGAACCTCGATCACCGTTTCGGCTGGCAAATACTCTTCCAATGCCGGATCACCGTACTGTTCCTTATATGGAACTACTTCGGCATTCCGGTACCCTCCATCAGCCGTCAGCAGCACCTCAGCGTCAAGTTCAGCAATGCGGTCTGAGAGCGTTTTGTCCGAGAATCCGCCAAATACAGGCGTATAAATGATCCCAAGCCGCTTGCAGGCCTCCATATAGTAGATCTGCTCAAGAATATTTGGCATGTTCATTGCTACTCGGTCTCCTTTCTCAAGCCCTAGATCACGGAGCACCTGTGCCCGCGTTACAACGGCTGTTAACAGCTTTCGTCGCGATACAGACTTTGAGATGACTGGACCGCCCTGGTCGTCATTTTTGTCCTGATCCCAGCGATCCCCCTCAAAGTGGAACGCGATATCATCGCCGTGTCCTTCCAATACGTGGCGATCAACCTCATTAAAGCAGGCATTGGTCTTTCCTCCAACGAACCACCGATACATCGGAGGGTCAGAATCATCGAACGCCATATCCCAGGGGTCAGCAGTTGGAGGGCGTTCAAGCGTGCGTGGCTCTCCCTCTCCGTTGAAGCCGGTCCACTCCCCGTCAGTTACAGTTGCCCACGTGTCGACATCCGAGTGGTACCAGTGAAGCTCTTGCTTCGCAATCTCGCCATGAAATGCTCCTGGATCCGTTTGTGCGCGCTGTCGCATCTCTTCCCAATCATCGCGTGTCCGAATCGGATTTGACGTGATTGAATCAGGTTGAGAAACCAGACTGGGTTGGTCTGACATATTGTACCAGTGTAGCACATGGACAACGGGCCATCTAAATAAATGTTCAGCACAGATCAAGGTTTAGCTGGCTCTATAAGCACAAAGATGTGTGATCTTTCGGTGAAACTGAGAGCTTCAGCAGTCTTGATGGCTGGTGACTTCACTCGTAGGTCGTTGTGTACCCTCCATCCCAGAGTAGGTCACCGCCGTTGAGGTGCTTGCTGTGGCTTGAAAATCCAAAGACAAACAGATTAGCTACCTCAACTGGAGTCATCATTTCAGTCGTGCGGGCTTGTCCGAGCATCACGTCCTCAATGACTTCCTGCTCCGAGATGCCCCGCTCTGCCGCCGTGTCCGCGATTTGGTTGATCATCAACGGAGTAAGCACGTACCCGACGCTGACAGAGTAGCTTCGGATCTGTCCGTTTCCTTCAGCCGCAATTGCCCGCGTCAACCCCTTGAGGCCGTGTTTCGCTGTAATGTACGCAGCCTTGTCTTGGGTCGCATAGTGACCATGTACGGAGCACATATTGCCGATGGCGCCGGTTCCTGCGTCAGTCGCCCGTATGTAAGGCATGGCGACCTTTGCGGTCAGGAACGGTGCGCGCAACATGGTATTGAGCAGTCGATCATACTGCTTCATCGGAAAATCCGGGATTGACGCGATGTGCTGGAGCCCAGCGATATTCGCTACATATCGGAGCTCCCCTCGTTCGGCGGCGGCTTCAACCATGCTCTCAACAGCTGCGTCGTCAGTAAGATCAACTGGCGCCGTATGGAGGCTTCCTGAGAGATTCAGGTCTGTGGCGCGTTTACGTGTCTCTGCGAGTCCCTCCTCGTCAATATCGGCACCAACGATCGTGAGATTGTTGGCGGCTAGAGCTAGTGCTGTGGCCCGCCCAATCCCCGATGCGGCACCGGTCACAATTGCTACCACATCGGGTCCGAAGTTCGGATCATTAAGCAGCAGCACGTCATCAGTTGTTAGCTCAGGCTCATCTAGCCCGGAGGCGTTGGAAGACATGTGTGTCTGGAACTACCACGATAGGATTAAAAATTATGTATAGTTAAATATCAGTTACATTATTAAAATATCATTTAGCGCGAGTATCTCACAAGTAGATTCTCCTATACAACGCTTATATGATCAGATAACAAGTATTCTTAATGGGGAGTGTTGTCTATCCACATATTTTGTAACGGGCACTAGTTTTAAGTAATATCATTATAATTCCGGCATTATGCCATATGGTGACAATGGCTCCGATTCTCGGATGGGTCGACGATCGTACCTCGCGGCTGTTAGTGCAGCAGGGCTCGCTGGGCTAGCTGGCTGTTCTTCGGGGGGCTCCGGCGGTGGAAGCGATTCGTATACAGTAGGTGTTATTACGGCTCAGAGCGGGTCCTACGCGTTTCTTGGTGAGGGCGAAATTCAAGGCGCTGAACTGGCTGCACAAGATCTTGAGGAAGAATTTGATATCTCAATTGATATTGTAACAGCAGACACTGAAACAACGCCCTCAGTCGGGCTTGAGCGTATGAAGCGACTCGTGAATGAAGAGCAGATTGACTTTGCACTCGGGGGTGTCTCATCATCTGTCGCGATTAATATGGGGAATTGGGCGTCTGATAACGCGGTAGCATATATGGCGGCAGGGTCTCACTCTGATGCGACGACCGGTGGGAGCTGTGCTGACTACATGTTTCGGCCGACATGTTCGAACTCAATGCTTGCGAACAAACTTGGTCAGGGAATGGCCGACTTTGCCGACTCATGGTATATCATGTATGCCGACTACACATGGGGGCAGACCGGTAAGGAGGCAATCAGAGATGCATTGGAGCAAACTGATGCTGAGGTTGTTGGCGAGGTCGCTACCCCGTTCCCCTCAAGTGATTATTCGCAGTACCTCAACCGTGTCTCCTCTGCTGAGGCTGATGGACTAGCCGTTGTTATTGCCGGCACAGACCAGCGAACGGTCACGCAGCAGTTCGTCAATAAGGGGATGCATGAGGACATGCGGATGGCTGGCCCACTATTTGAGGAAGCGGTATATTGGGGCATCGGCAAGCAGGCGGCCTCAATTGCTGGCCTCTGGGCAACCCCGTGGGCGAATTGTAACCCTACGACCGACTTGGGTCAGTCAGTAGCGCAACGCGTTGCCTCAGAGTACGACGCTTCGCCGTTCAGTCGTCACTACATGGGTTATACATCTATGGATCAGTTGGTACGGGCAGCTGAACGAGCCGGATCATCAGACGCGTCTGCTATTCGCAACGAACTTGCTGGACACACGCTTGAGCACAGTATCAAGCCAGGAGAATCGTACTGGCGAGAAGGTGATAATCAACTCATTCAACCCGTCTCAACCGTCCGTCCCCTTTCGATGTCCGAAATGCAGGACAATCCATACAATCAGTGGTTCCAGCATGTTAGCACTACCCCCGGAGAGGAAGTTGCGCGCGACGTGAGTGCAACCGGCTGCTCAATGTGAGCTACTCCTGAAACCAAAGGTCCCGTGACTCCATGAGAACACGTACCTCGCTACTGCACGAAACTGCAAGTCGAGTTGCCGGAGTATCAGCTGGCTGGAAAGCCGTTAGTGCAGTTATTTTAATTCTTTCAGCATTTGCGTTCATCAGTCAGCCCGACTTATTTGTCTCGAATCTCATTGGTGGCTTCATTTATGGGATGATTCTGGTGCTAATTGCTCTTGGCCTGTCACTCATTCTTGGCCTAATGAATGTCGTGAATTTCGCACACGGCTCACTTTTCATGCTTGGGGCGTACATTGCATATCAGGTAGTTGCACTCTCCGGATTGTCCTTCTGGGCGGCCATCGTTATCGCTCCTATAGCTGTTGGACTCGTCGGAATCTTGATTGAGGTCGCTGTCCTTCGGCGGCTATATGATCAAGAACCGATTATTGGATTGCTGGCAACATTTGGACTGACTCTGATGATTGATGAGTCGATTCGTGCAATCTGGGGATCACAGCCACAGCAGTTTGATGTCCCCGCTGTCTTATCCTCGAGCGTCAGCCTCGGTGTAACGACTATTTCGACCTTTCGGCTCTTCGAAATGGTGGTATCAGTTCTTGTCGTCGCGGTCGTCTACTTACTGGTGACACAGACAAAGTTTGGGCTTACTGTCCGAGCTGGCGTTCAAGATGCAGAGATGACTGAGTTTCTAGGCGTTGACCTGCCGAAGCGATTTACGCTAATGTTCTTCATTGGTGCAGCTATCGCTGGCCTCGGAGGCGTCCTACGTGGAGCTGAGGTTGGCCTTGATCCATCTCTTGGTGGAAAATTCATTATTCTTACCTTTGTCGTGGTGGTTCTCGGCGGTATTGGATCACTGTTCGGGAGTGTGGTCTCCGGAATCCTAATTGGCGAGGCAATCTT
>CAZFMU010000016.1:16183-18488 GCA_964520165.1 uncultured Salinarchaeum sp.
ACTGGAACAACTGAAGATTCCGATCGGCGCAGTCCTGCTGGTCATCCTGCTACGGCCGATTATTGCCAGTGATATGCTGCTCGGCTACGGGACGATTGCGTCGACGATATTGATCTGGATGATCTTTGTTGCTGGATTTAACCTTCTGCTGGGGTATACTGGCATGCTGTCGTTCGGTCATGCCATGTTCCTTGGCCTGGGCATGTATTCCGTTGCGATTGGACTCCGGTCATTTGATCTCCCGTTCCTTGCGGCCGCTGCTATCGGGATCCTCTTGACGACTGCTATCGCATATACCGTTGGCTGGTTGATCGTTGGCCGGGGAGAAATTTATTTTGCGATGCTTACCATTGCGTTCGGACAGGCAACCTACTTCATCGTTAATCAAAATCCGGCCGGTCTAACAAATGGATCAGACGGCATCAACGGGGCGGTCCCCGGTTGGATTGAGACCTATCGAGGCAATCAGTTTCTCCAGATGGGGGGAGTATCGATTGACTGGTACTGGCTCGTCGGTGCAATCTTTATTCTCTGCGTAATTGTACTCTGGCAGATTATTCGATCGCCCTTCGGTCGCACCCTTATTGCGATTCGCGAGAATGAAGCTCTCGCTCGGGCAATGGGTGTTGATACACGACGCTACAAGATTGCCTCGTTTACGTTTAGTGCAGCATTCGCAGCGATAGCCGGAATTCTACTTGAGGTAAACAATCAAGCAGCAGTCCTTGAGACGCTACATTGGTCGGTTAGCGGTGAGGCCGTCATGATGTCTGTGCTCGGCGGAATGGGATACTTCTCTGGTCCATTCCTCGGTGTGTTTGTCTGGCTATTTACTGAAGACTACCTGACAGGATTCGAGGTGCTTCACCTCCCGAGTCCCAGTGTCTCGATTATTTCAATCCCCCTTGGAGACCTTCTGACACACTGGCAGTTCCTTTTGGGTCTACTATTCCTCGTGATCATCCTTACCTCTCCACGGACAGGACTCTGGGGACACCTTAGAACGGGTGTGAATATGATCCTCTCACTAGTACAGCGACTTCAACGGCGCATACAGAACACCCGGAAATAAAATCCATGACTAGTAAATCACCTCATACTTCATCCGACGGTGGTCACGCACCGACACTCAGAGTTAGTGGACTTGTTCGCAAGTTTGGTGAGGTGGTAGCCGTTGATGAGATATCACTGGAGGTTCCCCCCGGACAGATCCGATCGGTGATCGGACCTAATGGAGCCGGGAAAACCACCCTATTTAATCTCATCATGGGACGGTTAGCCCCAACGGCCGGGACTGTATATCTCGGCGAGCAAGAACTCACTGATCAACCAGAGGAGGCCCGTCCGCACCACGGTATTGCGCGGGCGTTCCAGTCCAACCAGTTATTTGTCAGTGAACCAGTCATTGAGAACGTACGTATTGTCGCTCAACACGCCGAGACTGGAGCGTTTAGTTTGGACTTGTTACGCAATGGCTCGCAGGTTGCACGCGAGCGGGCGATGCAGATCGTTGAGACCGTCGACCTGTATGATATTCGTGATAAGACGGCGAAGAATCTCTCACACGGCAACCAGCGCCGGCTAGGAATTGCGATGGCATTAGGCACCAACCCCGATATGCTCCTACTTGATGAGCCGACCAGCGGTATGAGTCCTGCTGAGACGTATGAGACGGTTGAGCTGATTGAAGAAATTCAGGAGCAATATGAGGTGACGATTCTCCTGATTGAGCATGATATGGACGTCGTGCTCTCGATCAGCGACCAGATTACAGTACTTGATCAGGGATCAATTATCACAACCGGAACACCGGAGGCCGTCCAAGACAACGAGGCTGTGCAAAACGCCTACCTTGGAGGCGTTGAGGAGGAACTATGAGCTTACTCACTGTGTCCGGCCTTGAGGCAGGATATCAGACCGGACAAGTTCTCTTTGATGTGGATCTTGCTATTGAACAAGGTGAACGTGTGTCGATTCTCGGCCGCAACGGAGCTGGTAAGACGACGATCCTGCGGAGTATCATTGGGGCTGATGAACCCACGGTGACTGCTGGGACGATCAAATTTCAGGGTAACAATTTACGCAACCAGTCCGCGCACGAGATCGCGACCCAAGGAATCGGATTTGTCCCGGAAGAGCGTCGTTGCTTCCCAGAACTTACTGTCGAAGAGAATATCCAAGTAGCGGTTAATAGCGTATCTGATCCTCGTGACCCTGAGACTGTATTTGAGCAGTTTCCTGAACTTGACGACATGCGACATAAGCGCGCACGAAACATGAGCGGTGGTGAACAGCAAATGCTGGC
>CAZFMU010000017.1:0-17203 GCA_964520165.1 uncultured Salinarchaeum sp.
CCCTCTGTTGAATAAAATTATCGTGTTTTCAACTACTGTTAGTGATAGGCGGCGATGAACGCCTCGACGTCGCTCTGAAAGTCCGTGAAGGCGGCCTCGAGTTCCTCCCGCGACCAGTCCCACCACGCGATTTCCTCGAGTGCTGCAGCGGTCTCGGCGTCGAAGCGCCGACCCAGCGGTTCGGCGGGCACCCCACCGACGATGGTGTACGGCGCCACGTCGTCGGTCACGACGGCACCCGCAGCGACGACCGCACCGTTGCCGACGGTGACGTCCGGGAGCACGGTCGCTCCGTGGCCGATCCAGACGTCGTGGCCCACCTCGACAGGATCTCCGCGGCGCCACCTGAAGACCGACTCGTCGTCCGGCCCGAGGTCGTACCGCTTGCCGCGATAGGTGAAGTGGTGCGACGTCGGCCGCTCGATGGGATGGTTCGACGGCCCCAGGCGGACGTCGGAGGCCACACTGGCGAACTTCCCGACGGTGGTATGGTCGAGTTGCACTCGTTCCATGAGGTAGGTGTACGCTCCGACCGTTGCATCGTGCAACCGGGCGTGCTGGTGGACCTCCGTCCAAGGGCCGAGGTCACTGTCGGTGATCCGCACCGGATCATGGAGCGTCGGCACCTCCGAAAGCGTTCGTGTGTAGTCTGGACCGTACTCTTCGAAGTACATCTATCGACGTCGTCGCCCTAACGTGGAGGCGACGATCTTCTTCGGGGCAGTTACGAATGCTTCAAGCACACCAGCACGGTTGTCGACTTCGCCCTCGCGGAGATACGATCGGACCCGCTGGCTGATGAGTTCGACCGAACCAGCCAGCAGGAAGATGAGGATGATACACGCCATCATGTTTCCGTAGTGGAAGGTCTGACGCTGGACATAGAGTTCAAGACCAAGTCCACCGCCACCGATAAGACCCAGCCCGATTGCCGCCCGGACGTTGTGTTCGAGGTCAAAGGCGATCCACGCGATGAACTGCCGGAACACCTGACTCAACATGCCAAAGGAGATAACCTGTGTATCGTTGGCGCCCGTGCTGCGGATCCCTTCAATCGGCCCGTCGGCAATCTCCTCAAGTTCGTCGGTGAAGAGCCGACCGAGATAGCCGATTGTATCGACCATGATCGCAAGCACGCCGGTGAAAGGCGTCACGCCACCGAGCGGGATCAAAATTAGAAACCAGACCAGTCCCGGGATGGCCCGGATTAGACTCATCGTCGCCCGGAAGATGAAGTTGAACGGATAGGGAATCACCCGCTCGCTGGCCATGATACCAAAGAGCAACGCCCCCGGTAGACCAAGCACCGTACCGGCGAAGGCGACCGCTATGGTTACGAACGTCGCCCCCCAGATGATGTTGACCCCCAGCGGTCCGCCGGACTCAATCCGGAGGATGAGGTTCTCCTCCATCATGAACGCCCAGTACTGGCCGAGGTCAACGAACGGGATTGGAAGGCCGAAGAGATAGTAGGTCGTCGGCGGGAAATAATCACCGAGCGCCTCCGTGAATTGGGGAACCTGCTTGTAGAGCTCGGTCAACGAGAAATCAACGACAATCAGACTCATATAAAACAGAACCGCCGTGACGATGATACCGAGAACGGTCATCGCTCGCCGGCGGGTTTTCCGACGTTTGAGTTCCGTGAGCTTCTGATCAACCGACGAGTCGCCGACTTCCTTGAGACCGAAGTACTCCTTGAGCCGCTGCTTGTCGGGGCCTTCGACGCTCACACTTCGGCCCTCTGGGTGCGTTCCTGTAGGGTTTCGTGCTCAGGTGGCTCGGGTCGCTCTGCGGTTTCGGCGATTCCGACGGTCTCAACGCTTCCGTAGAGTTCGTCTACAAGATCATTCGAGAGGTTCTCTCGGTGAACATCAAAGAGTAACTGGCCGTCGCGCAAGCCAATAAACCGATCACCGAAGTATGCCGCAATGTTGACCTGATGAAGGCTCACGAGCGCCGAGAGGTTGTGAGCCTCTGCTGCCTTCTTCAGGTAAGCCATGACGGTCTCAGCACTCGACGGATCGAGGCTAGCAACCGGTTCATCGGCAAGTAGCAGGCGCGGGTTCTGTACAAGCGCCCGCGCAATGCCGACTCGCTGCTGTTGACCCCCGCTCATCTGCGAGACTCGCTGATGGGCTTCCTCGAGCAAACCGACGGTCTCAAGCGCCTCAAGTGCCTGTCGCTTGTCCTCGCGACTCTGCCACTGGAAGATGCTCTCGACGGTTGAGCACCGCTCAAGGGCACCGTTGAGTGCGTTCAAATACGCCGAGACCCCCTCAACGAGATTATGCTGCTGGAAGATCATCCCGACCTCGGGCTGTGAGCCTGTGATGGGCTCATCATCAAGGTACACGGCTCCGCTGGTGGGCTCAGTCAAGCCGTTGATGCACCGCAACAGCGTTGACTTGCCTGCACCCGACTCGCCGAGCAGGACGACAAACTCGTCGTTAATCTCGAATGAGATGTCTTCGATTGCCGTTACATCGCCGTATCGTTTGGTCAGATTGTCGACCTTGATCGTGCTCATGATAGGAGCGGACGTGTTATTCTGCGAGATCGATCCCGATATCGTTCAGTCGCATGATCACCGGTTCGTAGTCGTCCATCGAGGTGTCACGTAGCGTCGTAAACGGCAACTCCTCCTCGTTGTAGTCGTCGGGGTAGTACTGCTGAATCTGCTCTTTCGTCGAGCTACGGAGGACCTCACCGATCTCGGCTTTCTTATCGGACTCCCAGGTCTTCCGGGCGTACATCGGTTGCTTGGGGATCGGGAATGACCACCAGAACGGTCTGAATTGGGGCTCTTCGGTCCCCATCGTGTCGAGGAACGAGCTTTTGTCCTGAACGCGATCTGGCACCTCTGTTCCCTCCGGGAGGTGAGGGATTCCGTTGCCACCCCAGGTTGTCGCTGCGTCGGCCTCGTTGTCACCGAGTCGAATCAGGGCCTGATTGTGGTCGGTCCACGTGCCCGAGAAGTCAACCGGATCCTCGTCGGGTGCGCCACCGATGTCGAGACCGGCCTCCTTGAGCGCGTAGAGGGCAAAGATCGATCCGCTCGTACTCAACCGGTCCGCAAACGCCATCTCTTTTCCCTCAATGTCGGTCCGTTCGTTGATGTCCGAGTCCGGGTTGGTAACCATCATCGAGAAGTAAAACGCCGACCCACCGGTGACGGTCGTGCCATAGACGTCCATCAGGTCGGGGTTGGAGATCAGCGTCACATCGTCCATGCCGATCTCCGCCTGCTCTGACTCAAGCGCCGGACGGATGGCAGCGTAGTTCTGTGGAACGCGCATCTCGACACTGACCCCGTCAACCTCCCCCTCGATGAGGTTGTGCAGTGGTTGGTACCGCCGCCGGGCATCCGATGGCGTCCCAGGGGTCAACAGCATCGTAATCTGTTCGGCATCACTACCGCCGCCGCCTGAGACCCCCGAACAGCCCGCCAATCCGGCTAACGAAATGCCTGCTGCACCGGCAAGTGCTCCTCGACGGGTGGTGCAGATGTCGTTTGTACGGGTCGATCGATCATCTATGCCGGAACCACCGCCGTTTGTGGGATCCACCATCACCTCGAACATCCAAAGAGGGTGGAATAACCCTTGGCTCCATAGAGTTCGGACGGTCAACACCTCGATGGCTAATTGAAACGCGACCCCCGACCGATCTCACGCGGTGCAGAGCACTGTATATCAGTATAGAGTCGTGCCCGAAGGGTGGGTCAGTATATACCTGTAACAATGCGTCTGGACGGGAGCGAACACAGAGGGTCAGAGACCCGCACTTGGTATTCAGACTGTTTACTACCCAGCGAAGGCTTAACCTGACCTTCGATGACCTCGGGGTGTACGGATGGACGACGCGACCGTCTCCGACCGAAACGACCGCTTCGAGATGATCAGTGCCTGTCAGGAGGCAACGCTCGTTGAGCACGCCGAGGCTGTCCTTGAGAGCTCGACACCCGTCGAGATCCTCCAGGCGCCGACGCCACAGCTCGTGATGCAACAGGTGACTGAGCCTGTCAACGAGCAGCCGTTCAACCTCGGCGAGGTCCTCACGACGGCCGCAGAGGCGCGTGTTGCTGACGCAAAGGGGTTCGCGATGGTTGCTGGGAAGGCCGAGGCCAAGGCGGTCGCCGGGGCTATCGTCGACGCCGCCGTTGCCGCCGAGCACCCACGGTCCACGGCGATTGCAACGGATCTCGAAGCCGCTGCTGCTGACTACCGCCAGCGCCGTCGCCAGGAGTGGGCCGAGAGTCAGGCGACAACAGTCGAGTTCTCATCAATGGAGGGCGAGGAATGAGAGCCCTGGGCTTTGATCCTGTCGCCGATACACAACAGACCTTCCGGGCCATGGTCGACGCGATGTCTCGGCCCGGAACCATCCACACTGTTCCGGCGGGGCCGGCCGATCACGCCGTGGTGATCACACTTGTCGACAACGAGGTGACCTTCCACACGGCCGACGAGTCGCTCAGCTCCGCACTTGCGGCCGCCAATCGACTCACGGCGGCCCCTATTGACGAGGCCGACATCATCCATCTCGGTAACCAACGGGCTGTGTCTCTCGATGACGCCAATCAGGGAACGCTCAAGGAACCGAGCGATGGTGCGACGGTCATCTATCGCGTCGAGGCGATCCATGAGACGGCCCGATCCGACGATACCAACATCAAGGTGTGCGGTCCTGGGGTCCCAGACAGGCGGGTCATCGGCGTTGATGGCATCCCGCCGGACATCCTTCGGACGATTGCCGACGTCAACACGGCGTTCCCGCGCGGTCTCGACGTAGTGATTGCCGCCGAGGAGACCGTCACCGCCATTCCCCGATCGACCACACTGGAGGTGCTGTAGATGGGATACGTCGCCGTCAAAGCGGGTGAGGAGGTCATCAAACGTGCCGAAGACCTCTTCGAGAAACGCCGTATCGAAGGGCCCGAGGATCCACTCACAATCAATCAGATTGAGGGGCAACTGGGCCGACTAGTCGGACAGATTACCGGTGAAGCGGGGCTGTTCGCCCCACAGCTCGCCGCCCGGGCAGTCGTCCAGGCGCAGGGTGATACCACCGAAGCAGCCTTTTTGCTGCGGGCCTACCGATCAACGCTTGAGCGGTGGGGCTACGCCGAGGCCGTCGCGCCGGCAGAGATGTTTGCCACCCGGCGGGTGTCGCCGGCGTATAAGGACATCCCTGGTGGACAAATCCTCGGCGCGACCAAGGACTACACTCAGCGGCTGCTGGATTTTGCACTCGAAGAGGAGGCGGACCCGACGGCCGACTGGGAGCTTGACGCGGACGAGTCACCCGAGCGGCTCCGGAACGTGATTACCCTGCTCCGCGAGGAGGGGATTCTCACCGAACCCGTGGAAACGACGGCCGATCCGATCGACACGACCCGCGAACCGGTGTTGTTCCCCGCCCCCCGGGCAGGTGTCCTTCAGGAACTTGCACGCGGTGAAACCGGCGCAATTACCGCATTGGGCTACAGCGCGTTGCGTGGTTACGGACGTGTTCACCCCACGCTTGCGGAGGTTCGGGTCGGTCGCCTGCCGGTCAGGATCAAACACCCCTACACAGGTGATCCGGTTGCTGTTACCAGCATCGAGGTGACCGAGACCGAGGCGGTGGTGCCGGTCTACGCCAAGCGCGATGACCCACGGTTCGCCTTTGGCTACGGGCTGACCTTCGGGCGCAACGAGCGCAAGTCCATTGGAATGTCCATCCTCGACGCCTCAATCGCACTCGGTGGGGATGAGCCGGCCGAGGACGCCGAGTTCGTGCTTGACATCGTCGATGGGATCGACTCCTTCGGGTTCATTGAACACCTCAAGCTGCCGCACTACGTAACGTTCCAGAGTACGCTTGACCGGATCCGGGCGCTACGCGACCGTGAGGAGTCGACACCTGCGGAGGTGACCGCCGATGACTGACGCGAACACGGTCGACGAACTCGTCACCGACGCGGAGACAGCCGGGCTCGACGGCTACAACTATGCCTACCTCGACGAGCACACCAAGCGAGAGGTCCGGCGGGCAGTCCTGAAGGCTATCGCCATTCCTGGCCACCAGGTGCCGTTTGCTTCACGGCCAATGCCACTGGCCCGGGGATGGGGCACAGGGGGCATCCAGACCTCTCTCTCGTTGCTTGGTCCCGAGGATACGTTCAAGGTGATCGATCAGGGGGCTGACGAGAGTGTCAACGCCGCGAACATCCGTCGGCTGGCCGAGCGAACCGCTGACGTCGCGACAACGACCGACACGACGACAGCGTCGGTGATCCAGACCCGCCACCGAATCCCCGAGGAAGTACTGACCGACGACCAGATCCTGGTATTGCAGGTTCCGACGACCGATCCGCTACGGAAGGTTGACGGGAGTGACGACCGCAATCGCCGCCGACACGCCCACAAGAACTACTCGAAGATGTGGGTCCACCTCTATGAGAGCGTTGTCGAGTGGGGGGAAATCCAGATCAGCGCTGCGTACCCGGTGCTGGTTAACGACCGGTATCTGATGAGTCCCTCACCGATCCCACGGTGGGATACCCCCAAACTCGATAACGCCGATACACTGTTTCTGTTTGCTGCCGGCCGTGAAGCCCGGATATACGCCGTTCCGCCACACACCGACGTTGAGCCGCTAGCCTTCGAAGATCGGGCGTTCCAGGTTGAACGTTTTGAGGAGCCCTGTGCGGCCTGCGGGAGTACGGACACCTACCGGACCGAGGTCACCGACGATGACGGCACGACCCGGTACGTTTGCAACGACACAAGTTTCTGCGCCAAACGCCAGGAGAACCCCGACCTCGCGCACGATCACCACTGCGATGGAGTCCACGCGTGGGGGCCTGGAACGGCAACCGGGGGTGAGGACGCATGAGTCTCCTCAGCGTTGAGGGCGTGACGAAGCGCTACGGCGACGGGTGTTCCCGTTGTCTCGAAGCAACCGGTGATAGTGCCGGGACAAATCAATGTCCCCACTGCGGGACCGTCGTCGCGTGTGCTGATGTCTCCTTCGAGGTCAACGAGGGCGAGGTGCTTGGCATCGTCGGCGAGTCCGGCTCTGGCAAGTCCAGCCTTGCGGAGGTCATCGCACTCGACCGCGAGGCCGACACCGGAACCGTCCGGATCGACGGCTACGACGGCAATCTGCTTGATGCGAGTTACCAGGAGCGGGTCGAACTCCGCAACCAGCACGTTGGTCTAGTCCACCAGCACGTTCGTGACGGTCTTGATCTTGAGTTCAGCGGAGGGGGCAATGTCGCCGAAGAACTCCTGGCCGCCGGCTGGCGCCGGTACGCCCGGATTCGCGACCGCGTACGGGAGCTCTTCGAAGAGACAGAGGTTCCGGTCGGCCGGATGGATGACGCCGCCAGAACCTATTCTGGTGGGATGCAACGCCGAGTCCAGATCGCCAAGGCACTGGCGACCGAGCCGGATCTGATCGTTCTCGATGAGCCGACAACAGGTCTCGACGTGAGTGTTCAGGCCAAGGTCCTCGACGTGTTTCGGCGGATTCAACGCGAACAGGATATCGCAACGATCGTTGTCTCGCATGATCTCGCCGTTGTTCGACTACTCGCCGATCGCACGCTCGTCATGCGCCACGGTCGGGTAATCGAGTCCGGCCTCACCGATCGCATCATGGAAGACCCCCACCACGAGTACACCCAGGAACTCATCAACTCGGTGATCTGAACATGGTACTGACAGTCACGTCACTCTCGAAGACGTTTCGGATGCACGTTCTCAATAATCAGCGGATCGTCGGCTTTGAAGACGTGAGCTTCAGCGTCGCAGACGGGGAGTTTCTCGCCATCGTCGGCGAGTCCGGCTCGGGCAAATCCTCGCTGCTCAAGAGCATCTACCGCACCTACGAGCCCACCAGTGGACGAGTGCTCTATGAGTCGACCGACGGAACGGTTGATCTCGCCGGCTGCTCAGAGCGCGAGATTCTCGCTTTGCGCCGGTCGGAGATGGGCTACGTCTCACAGTTTCTTGATGAAATCCCGCGCGTTCCAGCAGTAGATGTCGTCGCCCGACCGCTACGCGAACGTGGGATATCCGCCTCAAAAGCCCGTGAGCGGGCCAGCAACCTGCTTGAGACACTAGGACTTCCCGCGGATCTCTTCGAAGCCTATCCGGCGACGTTCTCTGGTGGCGAGCGCCAGCGGGTCAACCTCGCACGGGCAGTCGCTCCCTCTCCACGGTTGCTGTTGCTCGATGAACCAACTAGTGCGCTTGACCCAGAGACCCGGTCGCTCGCGATCGATCTACTCCGGTCGCACCTCAACGAGACGACAACCGCGATCGGCGTCTTCCACAATGCCGATGTTATCGACGCGCTGGCCGACCGCGTCGCCATTCTTGATGATGGTCGGCTTGAGGGAATCGTTGACGCTGAGGCCTACACACAGGAGGCACAGACATGAGTTCAGCTGACCGCGATGTCGCCGCAACGGCATCGAATATCCGGATCGAAAACGCCCGTATCGTCACACCGGAAGCGGTCCGTGAGGGTGGCGTCCACATCAAGGCAGGCCGAATCGCTGCCATCGGCACGGAGACCGACGGAACTCCGGACCAACACATCGATGCCGAAGGGCGACTGGTGTTACCTGGGCTCATCGATCTCCACGGCGACGACATTGAGGATCACGTCTATCCACGTAGCGGTGTGCAGGTCGACTCTGCCGTTGCGTTCCGATCAGTCGACCGCGCGAATGTCACCGCGGGAATTACCACGAAGTTTCACGCTGTCTCCTTTACCGACCGACCGGAAGACGATCGATCGGTCGAACTCGCCACCCGGCTAGCAGACCGAATCGATCGCTTCACCGCCGGAGCGATTGACCATCGGTTTCACGCCCGCTGTGAGTTGACCAACGCCGACGCGGTTGATGCCGTCGTCAACGCGCTTGACCGCGGTGTGGTTGACCTGGCGTCGGTCATGACACATATTCCAGGTCAGGGGCAGTACCGCAACTTTGACAACTTTAAGGAATGGTTCGCCGAGCAGTCCTCAGCACCACGGCCCACCGCCCGCGAGCGCTGGGAGCGCACTCGGTCAATCGATCAGGCGACGCTTGACGCCCGTGCCGATCGGGTCATTGACGCTGCTCACGCAGCCGACATCCCGGTGGCCTCACACGACAACGAGACGGCTACAGAGATCCGACGGATGGCCGACCGCGGGGTTGATATCTGTGAATACCCGGTGACAATTGCCGCCGCCGAGGCTGCTGCAACGACCGAGATGACCACTGCGATGGGCGCGCCCAATCTCGTTCGTGGTGGTAGCCAGCGCGACAACCTTGCGACCGCTGACGCGATCGACGCCGATACCGTCGATATTCTGCTGGTTGACTACCATCCTCCGTCGTTACTACGTGCGGCATTTGTTGACACGGGAGAACCGCTACCGCGACGGGTTCGTCGCGTTACCGCCGCCCCGGCTGACGCCGTCGGGCTGACCGATCGGGGACGGATCGAACCCGGCGCTCGGGCGGATCTGATCGTGGTCGATGACCAGGCCCCACCGACGGTTCACCGGGCATTCGTGGCCGGCAAAGAGACGTACCGGCTTCGAACATGACCGGTCGACTCGGTGCCGCGGCCGATCTGCGGTTCAACCAGACCGTCCGTGAGTTTGTCGCGTTTGTCAGTGAACTGGGGCTTGACCACGTCGAGTTCAAACGCGAGTATCTCCAGGCACCACCGGAAGCACCGCCACCTGCGGAGATTGCGACGATCCTTGAGGCGGCAGATATGAGTTGTACGCTCCACGCACCGTTTCGGGACTGTAACGTCGGGAGTTTCAACGATAACGCTCGAGCGGCAGCCGAGACGATGGTGATCGACACCCTCAACGATGCCGCGACGATGGGCGCTGGGGCCGTCGTCATCCAGGGAGGATCCGGTCCCAAACGATACCCGGATCGAGTGCGCAAGAAGGCCCATCGGAACGCAATCAGATCGCTCAAGGCGTGTGCCGCCCACGCAGCCACGGTTGACGTGCCACTGTGTCTGGAAAACCAACCATGGTCAGCAACGGACGAGCGACATACTACCTCGCCAGCCGCCTTGGCGAACACCCTCACACAGATTGGAGCCGACTCGGAGACCCTCCGAGTCACGCTTGATATTGGCCATGCGAGAGTGAGCAACCACGACTGGCAGGCGTTTGTTGACCGCCTTGGCGGTCGCATCGAGGTGTTGCATCTCCATGACAACGATGGCGAGGCGGACACCCACGACCCGCTTGCGGCATACAAGCCTATTTATGAGGCCGTTGATCCCTCCTATGCCGTCTTCGAGATGCAGTCACTTACCGACATCCACGCGTGTGTCGATGGTCGATGATCGACCAATGAACTGATTGGCATCACCTCTGAAAGCAGATCACGCGTACAGATCCGTCGAGAGGTACCGCTCGCCAGGATCACAAACAATCGTCGCGACCAGCCCCTCGCGTTCGGCCGCCACCTCGGCGGCCACGTGGAGGTTCGCTCCGGTCGAGATGCCACCGGCGATGCCCTCCTCCTCGGCAAGACGGCGGGTCGCGGTGACAGCATCCTCGTAGGTGACTGTTCGCACCGCATCTAGTCGGTCGCGTTCGAGCACGTCCGGCACGAACCCGGCGCCGATGCCCTGGATGCCGTGGCTGCCGGGCTCCGCACCGGATAGTACCGCTGACTCCGCAGGCTCGACACCGATGACCTCCAAGTCGGTATCGCGATCCTCCTCGAAGTACTGGCCAACGCCGGTGACCGTTCCGCCGGTGCCGACACCGGCGACAAACGTCTCAAGCTCGCCGTCGGTCGCCTCGTACAGTTCCGGGCCGGTCGTCTCGCGGTGGGCAACGGCGTTAGCGGGATTCTCGAACTGCCCGGGAACAAACGTGTTGTCAAGCTCGTCGCGAAGCGCCTCGGCGCGTGCGATCGCGCCACTCATGCCCTCATCGGCAGGCGTGAGTTCAATCTCGGCACCGAGCGCCCGCAGGAGCCGGCGGCGCTCCTGGCTCATCGACTCGGGCATCGTCAACACCAGCTCGTAGCCCTTCGCTGCACAGACCGTTGCGAGACCGATACCGGTGTTGCCGCTCGTCGGCTCGATCACAGTCGTGTCGGCGTCAATCGATCCGTCCGCCTCGGCCGTCTCGATCATTGACCGGGCGATTCGGTCCTTCACCGAGTAGGGGTTGAACGACTCGAGTTTGACCACCAGATTTGGGGCAAACCCCTCGACCCGGAGAAGCGGCGTCTCGCCGATCAGGTCGGTGACGTCTGTTGCGATCGTCATCACCGACACGTTGGCCGCCGGGGCGTATCAATGTCGGACCCACGACCCGTCCTGCCGACACCTCAGACGAGGTCGTATCGATCGACAATCACACCGTCGACGCCCGCGTCAATGCAGGCGTCGATCGGATCGGCCGCATCGAACGTCCAGGCATTAACCGCGAGTCCGCGGTCGTGAGCCCGCTCAACGAGGCGTGTCTGTAGACACCAGTCGTACTGCGGGTGGACCGCCTCACACCCCAGTGCATCGGCCCGATCAAGGACAGCAGCAACCGTGTCGGCCACGACGGTTCCGGATGCAGCCGTCTCAACGGCGGTCTCCGGCGGAGGCACCAGCAAAGCGCGGGCACTCTCGGGGGCCTCATCCTGGAGCGTCGCCAACGCGGCCGGATCGAACGACGAGAACAGCGTCCGGTGGGAATCCGCCGCCGCAATCTCTAAGACGGCCGAGGCCGCGTCGGCGGTCTTGAGTTCGATATTGACACCGGTGTCCGCCGGAAGCGCCTCGAACACCGTCGAGAGCCGCGGAATGGACTCCCCGGAGTCGAGCACCGTCAGCGACCGCAGCGTGGACCAGTCCGTCTCGGAGACACGTCGGTCAACGCCAGCGAGCCGGCCGAGGTGATCATCGTGGACGACCACCACCTCGCCACTGGCACACTGGCGGACATCGAGTTCAACCATGTCGACATGCGGCGCAACCGCCGTAACGGCCGTGATGGTATTTTCGGGGAACTGCGCCGCACACCCGCGATGAGCGATTACCTGAACAGCATTGTGGTTAGCCACAGGACTCACTCCACGGTTGGATCGTAGGGGACATCACGGCCCGCCTTGAGGCGCTCGCGCTCGGTTTCGAACTCCGTTTGGAGCCCCCGGTGTCTAAGAGCATCGGCCGTCGCCTCAAGCCCATCGGTCCCACGAACGGCCGCCGCGATCTCCGAGTCATCGGCAACAACTGCTGGATTAAAGTAGAACGTCACCAGACTCGCGGGGGACATCTCGACGGTCACCCGTCCATCACGGATAGTTCGCGGTCCGAAAGCGCCACGGAAGGCCTCAACCGGAACGCGACTGGCCTCGGTGCTGACCGTCTCAAGGAGGGTTTCGAGTACGATGGCGAGTCGTCGGGTTCCCACGCAGAATCCTCTTTCACCGGCTCGATGCCGAGAACAATCGGTGCGTGATCACCGACCAGTGTGATTGTCGCGTACTTGTAGCCGTGCTTGTACTCCTTGTCCTCTTTGTACCCGCTCACCATCTTCGGGTAGTCCGGCTTCGTGATGCCCGCTTCCTTGTCTTCCCACGGCCAGACGTGGAACTGCTCAGTCGTGATGTCGATCGCTGCAACGTTCTCGCGCGAGTCGAAGGGGTTCTGACCGCGAATCGAGTTGCTGATGTTGTCTGTCGCGGCGTCGAACGCCGTCATGATCGCGTCTCGAACCCGGTCGATTTCCGACATCAAGTCGTCGTCCGTGAAGTCCTCGAACGTAAGCTGACTATCCGACTCGTCGGGCGTCGCAATCTTCTTGATCGCTCGCAGGAACGTCGAGTCGTCGCAGATGAGGTCGTCGTCTGTGAGCCAGCCGTACTCCGATTCCGCGTGAGCACTTCCTTTGTTCGCACGGATCCGCGCGGACATGTCGAGTATCACCTCGTCGGAGTAGGTCTTGTGGGCTGCTCGGTGGTATCGAACTCAGGAAGGACGTGTTTCCGAGCGAGCGTCAGTGTCTTCTGGGCTTTCTCCTTCTTGTACTCATTCTCGCTCTTCGAATTCTCCTCCTCAGGCTCGGTCGGAACGGTCGGAACCAGCCCCTCTGTGATTACGCCGTGATTGAGCGCGGCCTGTCGAACACCAGCGACAGTTCTGTTCAGAACCTCTTGCGTGTCCTCACTGAACTGCGCGTGCGTGTACGAGAGCTGTTGCTGGGTCGGAGTATTCGAGAAATCGGTGATGTTGAGGTGAAAGCTTTTGACCAGACTCGAACTCTGTCCTAATCTGGCCGCGAGTTCGTTCTGGGAAATCCCGCGAGTCCCCATGAACAACAGCGCTCGGAACATCTCGTCAGTACCATAGGTGACGCGGTTCTGGTCGCGTGCGTCTTCCAGTTGTTCCACGGGAATCGAGAGCTCGTGGATGACGTCCCAGAGGTGGTCTTCGCGCTCACAGAGCGTCTCCGCGTGAAAAACGATGGATTCCGCGACTCCGGACGGGTCAGCAGCCACGTACTGACCTTCTGAGAGAACTCCAGTTACGCAGAGCGAATGGGGCTGTAGGTTAGAGTAAGTCTGAGAGTGTACCATCTTCTAAATCGCGAAATTTGGCTTGAAGGGCGAACGTCTGCATCTGCTCAGATCTAGCACAGGGGCGAATATCAATGTGCATGTGGGCTATGAAGCGTGTAATTCAGCCAGGGGAGAAGGGTCTTCACCTCAATCCCGCTGCCCGTGTTGACGGTGACGCCAAGCACCCGGTTGGCGTTACCATCACGCCAGGTGTGATGCAGGAGCCAACACAGTTCGACCATCTCCAGAGCGATGTCGAGGTCTCTGCAGACCTCGACTCGCCAATTCACGTCTTCGATCGCGGCTACCTCGATTACGAGCGGTTCTGCTCGCTCAAGGAGCAGGACAAGGACTTCATCTGCCTGCTCCAGACGGACGCACGGGTCGACGTCTTAGAGCACGTCCAAGACATCGAAATCACCGACGATCAGGGGGCACGACATATCTGCGATGAACGAATTGAGCTTGCCGAGACCGGCGAAGAACTCGCGTATCTGACGACGTTGTCGTCAGGATACGCTCCTGTGGAAGTCATGAGCATCTACACGCTTCGAACCATGATCGAGATCCTCTTTCGTGAACTGAAACAGTGCAAACATCGAGGATTGTCACTCGCAATCGCTGAATGACATCCTCTTCGCACTCTTCTGTACGTTGATCGGGTATGTGCTGGTCGAGTGGTTCCAGCAGCGCCACCCCCTGGGTGGTGGCGTGCCAGAAGCGGTTCGCACGATCCGCACGTGATGGAACACGTCGCTGCGAACCTACGGTTGTGTTCGTCTCACGGCGACTGGAGCGCTGCCGCTGTGAGCGGCGGCGCTCCTCAGTCTGTGAGTTTCTCGTCCACATCTGGAGGATGACCCCGAGGTGGACGCCTTCTCTCTTGGCAGTTCCTTCTGAGAATGTTGTGCTGTTTGAGCACACGTACAGTCGTTTATATAGACAGTCATAACAGGCGTATAAATCAAAATTCATAGACAGGTGGTAGCTAACTGAGTCACCACCGATAAGATCGCCGTAGCATACCGGGGTTACTATTCTCGATGATTTGATATTCACTGTCGGAGATATATAAATAATCGTTCCGCGGTGACTCTCGTAAGAACAGTGGCTTACCATTTGTGTCAATAAGATATAAATAATGTATTCCGTCACTCCAAAGCGTCTGCAGAGCTCGGAGCCGCTGATCGGTCGCTGGTAGATCCCCAGATACGAGTCTATCTGTCATATCCACATCGGCCGACTGGAGTACTGAAAGCGCATTCTGATCAATCTGATTGAGTACAGGCACTAGCCCACAAAACTGTAGCTGACCGACATCGCGGTCCAACGAATCAATAAGATCCCACAACACGTGCTGTGAAGCAGCCCCCTCACCAGCAGATCCGGTGAATTTGTACTCAGTAAGCGCAGTTCCCTCTGCTGGATTCTCTCCATCGGGGAACTGTGCTACGGATACACCAGAACTGACCGGGTAGATTCGTGCAAGTAAATCTGTGCGAAGTTTACTGGCTACTTGTTCGTATTCACTTGGGCGTAAGTAGGCAAAATCAGCATCACTATCTTTCCGCGTGAACACCGGATTTCCTGACTCATCGATGAACTCTGCATTCAAGAGTGAGTCTGAGAAAAGTGAAAATACTGCTTCACAGATTTCTGGCGTTGCTGAGACCGTTCCTTGTAGTGTATCTTCATCTATCCTCAAACCAGCATTAATGAGTATGTCAACAGCATCAGGGTTGACGTACTCTGTGAGAAGTGGCGCGACACCAGTGACTCGAACCTCAGAAATTGGACGCAGAATGCTATCAACGACCGTACGAGCTATTGATGAGGCTTCCTCATGAGGCTCATTTCCGAAATGGAGAATTTGGAATTTGTTCACAGTCGTTATTCGCTCAACAGCAAATTGTATGTTACGGCGGCGGCGGCATAACAGGTACGGCCCACGCAGCAGCAATCGATGCTGCTATTGTACTCGGGCCGACATATGCGATGGCAGCTGCGACTCCGGCGGCAGCGACCGCAGCCGCACCAGTATGACTCGCTTCGTAATCACGTGCTGCGTCCTCCAAGTCCTCAATAGAGCGCTCCACGAAGGCTGAAATTTCGCCAATGTCCGGGTCGCTGTCGAAGCACTGCTTGTTGCAGAACGGAATCTCTGTTGCGGACTCAAACATGAACAGACAGAGGTCATCTCCATCTCGGTAAGATCCACCGTGGACATTGAATACCTCGTCTCCATTTTCATAGAGTCTGATATTATAGTGCTCCAGATCTCTATTCCGACGGATACGGGATGGGATGCAGTACGCTTCGTTGGTATTGAGCTGGTGGCTATGAAGGTCAACGACCAGACGATATCCACCACCGAGGTCTTGATTTATGACAGGCATTAGCTCTCCTCCGCGTTTGCTACATAGTTGCGGATCTCCGCAGCCAGATTCTCATCAACGGCTGGGTGCTTCGTCGCATAGCTCAATTTAAATGGCGTGTCGTCAATGGCTACGTCAGCGGGGCCATACTGACCGGCTGCCACCTTCCGAAGCTGAGTGTGCGAAATCTGTTTCGTTGAGTCTCCGCGGAAGAATACGATGTCCTCCCCATCGAATTGAGCGAAAATATCCCGCCCAGAGTCGGTGACTTGAACGAACTCGCCTCTCGGTTCGTACATCCAGATATTCCCATTAAGAGACACGACGAGTCGATTACCTTGCTCATTCCAAGCCGGGTGCAGAGGAGTTTGACCGCCGATATCAAGAACTGTCTCCTTGTTTTTGTTTTGCTTCACAACGAACTCAACGCCTCCCTTCGCTGCACGTACTATGGCAACTCTATTTCCATTGGTCGGCGTTGCAGACGACAGGACTGCAGTACTGTGTGATTTCTCATTGCCTGTGTCGGCTGCAACTGTAGAAACCGAAACACCGCTCGCAGCCGCCGCTGCAGCGATTCCTTTGATTAGTTTCCGCCGGTTCATTTGCGAACCTATGCTCGGACCAGATTGGGGACCATCTTCATTTGTCATCCGCAATTGAGTGTTCTGACATTAGCATTAAAAAGGTACTACTAGATTGAACCCTTCTGTCCCAACATCTCTCCATCTGCAGAGCCGTTATCAGCAATTCACGCTCTCGAACAATAGTCCAGCTCCTCCGAAGAACGTCTCTTAGTTTGACCTCAATCTAGCAGTACCCTTAAAAACTTCTATTCAGGGTATATAAATAATATTTAATATGAATAAGACAAATAGTGTGGCAGTGAAATAACTAACACCCATCGCGTGACTCTGATATATTTTAGGCCAATTAAAATCGGTTAAGTGTGTCTTTGAGTCCATTTCCTAATTTGGCGCTCTACTAATCAAGGAACTCCAAACAACCGAATCAACAACTAGATTCTGCTCAATGTAATTTACTAATAAAATATAGTTGTCGTATTTGTTCTGGTGGTTTGTAGAAATCGGAACGCCGAATCTGTGACGATGTCACCGCTGCCGCCGATCCCAAACACCAGCGCCGAGGAGTGATCGAACAGCGCCTCAAGTGTGTCCATATCCGTGGTTGGTGCGGTAAAGTCAAGAATGGCCCGTCATCACCGCCCGAGCGCTTTTGA
>CAZFMU010000018.1:0-16684 GCA_964520165.1 uncultured Salinarchaeum sp.
ATGTCATGCGGAATCTCATTCACGACCGGACCGTTCGTGTCGCCGAACCGGATCACCCGACCCCAACCGATCCGCACCAGGATACCGACAACGGCGCCGCCGAACTGCTGGGATTCGTGAGTTTCGATGCGCAGGCAGACGTTGTCCACATCACCCAGCTCGACGGAACCGATGACGCGTGTGAGGAGCTCCTGAGTGAACCGATCCGGTTTGCAAAGCAGGAGGCGATGGACGTCGAGTTACTTGTCCCACTGCCAGAGGAGTCCTTAGCGGGCGTCGCCGAGCGCGTGGGGTTCGATCGTCGTGGCCGCGGCCCGCAATTCAACGGGACGCCGACAATCCGATACCGGCTCGAACCCTGAGTGGCCCTCAGTTGACACACAGACGCGACCAGCAGGCCATACCGGTGGGGGAGCTCAGGCGAACTTCCGGATGGTGACCTCAAGTGTGTCGAGATCAACGACCGGTGCGTACCCGGCGTCAGGATCAATGTTGACGCTTCGCTGGAAGGCTGTCTGAGCCTGCCAGCACCCGGAATTAATCGCGAGCACGTTGTGATACTGGCCGTAACCGAGTTTGTGCACGTGGCCGGTATGGAAGATGTCGGGGATATCGTCAATAACGAGATAGTCCTCCGATTCGGGGGCCAGCCGGTTGTGACCACCGTACTGTGGCGCGAGGTGCCGCTTTTTCAGCAGGTGATACATCGGCTTGTGAGGATCGTCGTAGCTGGCCTTCTCGGTGGGGAGTTCCTCAATGAGTTCATCTAGCGACACCCCGTGATACATCAGGACCGACACCCCCTCAATCGTTACCATTGAGGGATTACCCGTGATGTGGGCGTCGTGGGCACGCATGATTGATCGGAGTTCGTCGTCAAAGCCTGGCTGTGGCTCTGCGAGCCGAACAGCATCGTGGTTGCCCGGAATCATCACGATTTCTAACTCACCCGGAACGGATTTCAGCCGCTCCGCGAAGGCTTCGTACTGCTCATAGATATCAACGATCGAGAGTTCCTCGTCCTGTTCTGGATACACACCAACCCCTTCGACCATATCGCCAGCAATGAGAAGGTATTCGATGGTCTCGGCCTCGGGTGAGTGAAGCCATTCGGCAAACCGTTCCCAGGCATCGGCCATGAACTCCTGGCTGCCGACGTGGATGTCGCTGATCAACGCTGCCTGGACGTGACGGTCGGCCGTTGACGGCTGGTAGGTCCGGGGAACATCCGGGAAATGCACCGCATCGGCGAACAGTAACCCCCCATCGTCGGCGAGCGTTCCCTCAACGGCGATGACCTCATCAAGGAGTAGTTCGTCGACGAGCGCGGCCAGGTCGCGATCACGGTTGATCAGACAGTTGAACGTCCCGTTTGGATCCTCGAGTTCGATCAGCCAGTGACCGTTGCGTGTCGACCGGATGTCGTTGACCATCCCGATGGTGGCCGCCTCAGCTCCGCCAGAGAGTGATTCGAGGGCGTCGGTTGGACGGTGATTGACCCGGGATCGGAGCTGATCGGCGAGGCGGTCATACCGGTCACGAAACAGTTGGACAAAATCGTCGTAGGTGCCGGTCCCGGTGCTTGTGCCTGTCACATCGCCATCGATATCCGGATCCTCCGGGTCGCGGCCCTTTGTTTCAACTGGAGAGTGATCGGGCGACGAGGGGTGATCCTCAGGATCCGTCTTGGCAGACTCGCGGTACCGACGGGCGGATGCGACCGTGTCAGCATCAACGACCAGACAGTCAGCATCGGTCATCGCAGCGATGGCGTCAACAAGGGCTGTCGGGTCGTCGTCGTCAGCAATCAGTTCGACAGCGTCGGGATCGGCGTTGTAGCCGCGGCTGGCAAGTTCGCGGACAACCTTAACCGCGGCTTCGCGTGGCACGCCCGACCGGTTGCGCCTACCCGGTCAAAAGGATGCCGACCCGGTATCGGAGGTGGATCCCGGAAAGTTGATGCCCGGCGCTCGGTTATCCGTCGGCGATGCCGGAGTCGGGGACGTCGGACCACCAGGACGAGCCGCCTTCACCACGGGAGCATCCCATCGCCTGGTACCGACAGTCGACACACCCGGCTGTCGTGTTCTCGCGCGATCTGCTGACCGGGATCGGCCTCGTGATGCTTCTAGCCGCCCTCCTGTTTGCAGTCAGCGGCGTGTGGCCGCCGCTGGTGGCTGTCGAGAGTGGGAGTATGGAGCCCCACATCAACAAAGGCGATCTAGTGTTGGTTGTTGACACCGACCGGTACGCACCGGCAGCCGCGACCGCCGATGGGATCGTGCCCCACGAGGCGGGGGTTGAGGCCGGACACGAGCAGTTCGGAAATCCCGGGAGCGTCATTGTATTCCAGCCCGACGGGAGCGACGGCACTCCCATCATCCATCGGGCCCACCTGTACGTTGAGGAGGGTGACAACTGGGTGCAACGGGCCGATCAGTCGTATCTCGGCGGCGCTTCAACCTGCGAGGAAGTGGATGACTGTCCGGCTCCTTACGATGGGTACGTGACCAAGGGTGACGCCAACGCTGGATACGATGTCGTACAGGGGCAGACCGATTTGGTCAAAGCAGAGTGGGTGCGAGGGAAGGCAGCTGCGCGGATTCCATACCTCGGGTGTCTACGGTTGGCCTTCCAGCCCGGTCCGGGATGCTGGCAGAGTGTTGGCCCGACCGAGACCCGTGTCCTTGGGTTAACGCATTGACATCCTCCCCGCGGTGAACTACCCCTACCTGCTCACTCACGGCTTTCGGCCTGCCTTGCTCCTTGAGGAAGGGGGCTTACCGCCTGTAATCAGCTAAAGCGCGAGGCTTTCGCCTCAAATGTCCCGTACTCACCGGTCAAACATCGTCGAATCATCGAATCGGGCCTGGATTGACGGCTGGATATCGGAAGGACCCTCAACCCGCAGATCGGAGGTGACCACCGACTCGGTCTCCTCGATCGGAACCGAGAGGTTGATTTCTTTGGTCCGGCCGTACCGGCCTTTCGAGACAACAACGGCGTTGACGATTCCGAGCATGTCGAGTTCGCTGATGAGATCGGTCACCCGGCGCTGGGTGAGTTGGTCGGCGTCAATCTCCTCACAGAGCTGGGTGTAGATGTTATAGACCTCCCCGGTGGTAATCGAGCTTTCGTCGTGTTTTTCGAGCAGAATAATCGCGTACAGAACCGCCTTTGACTGGAGCGGGAGAGTCCGGACCGCCTCAACGACGCGGTCAAGCTCAAGCTTGTCCTGCGCCTTGCGGACGTGATCGCCCATGACCCGGTCAGCCTGTTCACGTTCGGCGATCTCTCCGGCCGTACGGAGCAGATCAAGCGCCCGACGGGCATCCCCGTGTTCCTGGGCGGCAAACGCCGCACACAGCGGAATGACATCCTCGCCAAGCGTGCCGTCGTTGAACGCCCCCTCGGCCCGGTGATCAAGGATATCGCGGAGTTGGTTGGCATCGTAGGGGGGAAAGACGATCTCCTCTTCACCGAGGGATGATTTGACACGGGGATCGAGAAAGTCGGTGAACTTGAGGTCGTTACTGATGCCGATGATTGACACACGCGACTGTGTCAACTCGGAGTTCATCCGCGAGAGGCTATAGAGGGTATCGTCGCCGCTTTTTTCAACGAGTTTATCGATCTCATCGAGCATGATGACCACGACCCGCTCGCGGTAATCGACGGCGTCAAAGAAGATTGAGTAGACCCGGTCGGTGGGCCACCCGGTCATGGGGACTTCCTTGATGTCGTCCCGGTCGGCCTTGAGTTCGGTCATGCGGTCATCAATAGCCGCAACCGAGTCAAACGGCGTGTCGGCAAGGGCCGCCGTGGTGTCGACGGCCGCCTCCCGGAGCGACCGAAGCTCCTCGATACGTTCGGTGATCCACGCCCGGTTTTGCTCGTTGAACTGATTGGCCAACTGAGCGAGCACGCGGTACTGGGTATCGGTAACCTCGCAGTTGATATACTCGACCTCACAGGGAACCTCGTACTTCTGTGAGGTCCGTTCAAGTTCCGAGCTGACGTACTTGGCACTGGCCGTTTTCCCGGAGCCGGTTTTCCCGTATGCAAGGATGTTCGAGGGGGTCTCACCCCGAAGAGCCGAGACCAGAATTGTTGCCATTTGGTTGATCTGCTTGTCCCGGTGGGGCAGCTCCGGCGGCGTGTACGACGGCTGTAGAATTTCTTTGTTCTCGAAAATCGGAGTTCCAGAGAGAAGATTATCGAAGAGGCCGTCCCCAGCGTCAACGTCGAAGTCATCCGCCACCTCCGCAGTCGCGTCAGTGTCGTTTTGATTCCCTGTCATTGTGCCTCGGAGGCTCTTGTGTCGAGCAGACACCGAAGACCACGGGGGTTCCCATCCGTTGTGGTCCTCGGGACGTATCTCAAGTTGATCCAATCGAAACGGACGATAGGGGGATATTATACCCACACGATAGAGGCAATATTTTCTGAACCACCCCCACCCCTTTGTTTCGAGTGGAACGCTGAACAAAGGGGTCCCCCCCACTAGGGGGGTCTGTACATCAGCAAGTTTTAAGTGAATATGTATTAAACAGTATCCGTAATATAGAGTAATAGTACTATAGAAGAGAAAAGGTGCTAGCTAGGCACACGATTTAACCGTCATTTTTTGCTTGTTCTTCCGATACCCACTAGTGGTTTGTGCAGTTCCAGTTGAAACAAAGGGGTGGGGGTGTAGAAAGGCGTCTGACATAGGCTTAAGTGGGCGCGTCCGTTATCTCTCGTGTGATACACGGGGTTTGGGAATTCGGATGGGACTGATCACCGGCATCAAAGAAAGTGTCTCTCGGGTAACTGATCGACTCTTCACGTCACCCGACCCGAAACGGATCGGTATTTACGGTCCGCCCAACGCCGGGAAGACCACGCTGGCCAACCGGATCGCCCGGGATTGGACCGGCGATGCCGTCGGTCCGGAGAGTCACATCCCGCACGAGACCCGGCGGGCGCGACAAAAGGAGAACGTCACCATCGAGCGCAACGGGACGGCTGTCTCGATCGATATCGTCGACACCCCTGGTGTCGCAACCAAGGTCGATTACGAGGACTTCCTTGAGTTCGATCTTGAGGAGGACGATGCGATCCGTCGCTCCCGGGAAGCGACCGAAGGCGTGGCCGAGGCAATGCACTGGCTTCGCGAGGATATCGAGGGGGTCATTTACGTTCTCGATGCGACTGAGGACCCCTTTACTCAGGTCAACACGATGCTGGTCGGTATCATCGAGAGCCGTGAGCTCCCGGTTTTGATCTTCGCGAACAAGATCGATCTTGAGGAGGCTAACGTCTCCCGCGTTGAGGATGCCTTCCCACAGCACGAGACCGTTCCGCTGTCGGCCCTAGAAGGAGATAACATGGACGAAGTATACGACAAAATCGCGGAGTACTTCGGGTGATCGGGCATGCCTGAGACGACCTCCCGCGACGGGGTGCAAATTGATCTCATCAGCGGCGAACGCATGGAGGGGATGGCCTCCATGGAAAAGGTCCGGATGATCCTCGACAATGTCCGGGATGGCGACATTATCATCCTTGAGGACGGGCTCACCCCCGAGGAAGAAAGCCGCCTCATCGAAGCAACGATGTCGCAGATTGATCCGGACGGATTCAATGGCATCGAGATCGAGACCTATCCGAAACCTGAAAACACCTCTTCCGGGCTCCTTGGACGTCTCATGGGGAGCGATGACACCTCAAAACTGACCGTGATCGGGCCGGCCAACCAGATCGAGACGCTTCATAAAGACGAGACGATCATCAGTGCGCTCGTCTCCGGTAACTGACGATGCCCCACGAGTGCACCAACTGCGGCCGCGTCTTCCCTGATGGATCGACGGAGATGCTCTCTGGGTGTCCCGAGTGTGGTGGAACGAAGTTCCAGTACCACCCTGAAGGCGTTCCCGAGAACGACTCCGCCCCGACGGAGACCTCAGACGCCCCCGAACCAGACACGGAACCACCGGAAGACGCCGCACAAACGCGCGCCCGCCGCACAACTGTCGACCCGGCTGATCTGCCGGCGGCTCCCGAACCGTCCGACTCTCCTGCTGAGGATTCCCAACCGGAGTCATCCCCTGCCACCGACACCGCAGACGAGGAGGAGCTCGATGAACTCCGGTCAGCCCTCAACGATCAGTTCGAAAGTATCAAAATCGTCAGCCCGGGAGAGTACGAACTGAACCTGATGGAACTGTACGACAGAGACGAACACATCATCTCACTCATGGAAGATGGACGCTACGCAATCGACGTTCCCGGCCGCCGGAGTGGTGAACAGTAAGATGAGCGAGGCGACGAAAGTCGTCATCGGTACCGTCATCCTCACCACCGCGATCGTCCTCGCGATGATCGTGTGGTATCTGCTTCTTTGATCGCTTCCTCCCCTTGACGCGGCGAGGGAGCCCTTAGGCTGCTCGCGTGGTCACTCCTCAACAGTGATCGATCCGTCGCGATCAAGAACGATCACGAGATCGAACTGATCGCGGTAACGCTCAAGCACCGACTCGTCGTGAACCTCCGCTGAGAGATGGAAGAGTCCGACCGCATCGTGCTGTTCCAGAAGCGTCAGGAGCCGATCGACGGCATCCCGGGTGTCTTCCTCACCGGCGTAGTAGGCCAGCTCGGTGACCGAGTCGAGGCTAATGCGCCGCTTGCCCGTTGTCCGCTCAAGAAACGACCGGGTCTGTTCAACGATCCCGTCGAGGTCATCCGGCGCCGTCACGTAATGAACATCCTCTCGGCTTCGTCGAGAGTAGCCCCGATCAATGCTAAGCGTGTCGAGAATCTCAGCGCGATCCTCATTGACATCGTGGTAATCGAGCTTCTGGGTGACCTCTCGGGCCGTCGTCCGTGTCGAGATGACCAGAAAATGATCCGTATCGGTCTTCAGAAAATCCGTATCGATCCGGTCGGTCTCTCCCGTGCTTGGATGTACGAGTAGGACACTCGTTCCCCCCGGGATCGTATCCGGACCCTGTTCGACGGCGAGATCGTAATCCATGTACACGGTCACCGGCCGGCCGCCTCTTAAGTCTTTCAGGCTCCGGGTTCGCCGTTCGGGCCGATGTCGTCTCGACACGACTCCCTGCTAGGGGTCGAACCAGCTATATTCCAGGCGGTCGACATCAACCAATATGTCTCAGGTGGCGATTCTCGCCGACACCCACATTCCAGGGCGAGCATCAACGCTCCCCGAGTGGGTACAAACCGAACTGCGAGCCGCTGATCACGTCATCCACGCTGGCGATTTCGACGCACAGCACACCTACGACGAGATTGCCGATCTCGCCAGCACACTGACAGCCGTGACCGGCAATATGGACCCGGCCTTTGGCCTCCCGACCGTCACGTCGGTAACGATCGACGGCGTCGACTTTGTCGTAACCCACGGAACCGGTGCGCTTGACACTTATCGATCACGCGTCGGCGCGCGGATCCGCGAGCGCAACCCTGACGCCGTTGGGATTGCCGGCCACACTCACAAGGTCCTCGATACGACCGTTGATGGAACCCGTCTGCTCAATCCAGGAAGCGCAACGGGAGCTGCTCCGGCCGACCGCGCGACGATGTATCGGGCCACCGTGGCTGACGGACAATGTACCGTGACGCTTCTTGAGGACGGGACACCGGTCGATCGCTAACCCGACAACGGCGTGTTTTTCCCGCCGCTCGCCGAGATAGTCACATGCACGTTTCGGCGGTTGAGGGTCTTCCGGAACTCCGTCCAGGCGACAATATTGCGACGCTTATTGATGATCGGACGACCGTAACCGACGATACCGTCGTCTGCATCTCGAGTACAATCGTCTCGAAAGCCGAGGACCGCGGCCGCGATCTCGTGTCGTTTTCTCCAGACGCGCGTGCCCGTTCGATCGCTGACACCCTCGATACCGACCCGCGGTTCGTTCAGGCTGTTCTTGAGGAGAGCGAGGAGTTGCTCATTACCGATCCGTTCTTGCTCACGGTCACCACCTTCGGGCACACGGCGCCGAACGCCGGCATTGATCGATCGAACGTGCCAAACGCCGATCTCCTGTTACTGCCGTTGGACCCAGACGAGAGCGCGTCGCGAATCCGCTCGCAGTTCGACGCAGATCCGGCCGTCATCGTGACCGATACCTGCGGCCGGCCGTTCAGACACGGACAGCGCGGCGTCGCGATCGGTCACGCCGGAATCCCGGCAGCACGCGACTGGCGTGGCGAGTCCGATCGAGATGGTCGTGAACTATCAGCCACCGTCGAAGCCGTCGTCGACGAACTTGCTGCCGCGGCCAATGTCGTCACCGGTGAGGGTGATGGCGGCCGTCCGGTGGCCTTGATTGAGGACTTCGAATTTGGGGATCATGCGGAGTCAAACGCCCTCTTCCGTGATCGCGAGACGGACCTCGTCAGACAGGCACTCGCCGAGTGGACCTGAGTCCCGGTCGGAACCGTCAGTATCGGACGGGCTTTCCCTGTGGAACGCTCCGGTAGGGATATGTACGGGATCGAACTCACGCCGGAACACCCGATCGATCGTATCGTTGATCTCGCGACCCAAGCCGAAGCCGAGGGATTCGAGGCTGCCCTCGTCAGCAGCCACTATTTCAATCGCGATCCCTGTATGACGCTTTCACAGGTCGCGACTGCCACCGAGGAGATTGCTGTCGGCCCCGCGGCCACGAACCCGTATGAAACCCACCCGGTCTCGCTGGCGTCGTCGCTTGCGACGCTGCAGGAACTTAGTGACGGCCGCGCCATCTTCGGTCTAGGTCCGGGTGATCCATCGGCCCTCTCAGCACTGGGGATCGACCGGGATCGACCACTCCGACGCGTGCTTGAGACGTTCAAAGTCGCCCGCGATCTCTGGGACGGCCAGCAGGTCTCGATCGATAGTACCTTCGAAGCGGTGGATGCCGACCTCAAGTACGCCGTCGAAGGCGAGATTCCCGTCTATATCGGTGCCCAGGGTCCGCACATGATCCGGATGTCGGCGAAACATGCTGACGGGCTGTTATTGAACGCTGCCCACCCCGCTGATGTTGCGTGGGCGGCCGACCGGGTTGAGGAAGGGCGTGCTGACCGGCCAGACGAACACGGCGAGTTTGACTTCTCGGTGTACGCGAGCGTCTCCGTCGCCGAGGAGCGAACCGCCGCTCGTGAGGCAGCCCGACGGCCTGTAGCGTTTATCGCCGCTGGAGCCCCCGAACCAGTGCTTACCCGACACGACCTTGACGCCGACCGGGCGGCGACGATCCGCGAGGCTATTGAATCAGGTGATTTCAGTACCGCCTTCGAGACGGTCACCCCGGCGATGATCGACGCGTTTGCAGCCGCTGGAACGCCGGCCGAAGTGGCCGAGCGGCTTGAAGCGCTCCTTGCGCACAGCGATGGAATCGTCGTTGGCACCCCGCTTGGACCGGATCTTGAGACGGCGGTATCACTCGCCGCGGATGCCCTTGCGGACGCCCGATAGCGCACTACCGCATGAGGTCGATGATAGCCCCTCCGACAAGAACGACGGCGACAAGGCCCGTTACCCCGAGCAGGAGGGCCCCCGACACAACGAGAATAAACGATAACGGATCCGCGAGCGCCACCTGGGTGAAGATGCGTAGTGCAGTCAACAGTTCGTCGACCGGCCAGACCATACTCGGAGCGTTCGCCCCAGGCATCAAGGATTTACCGGACCGCGTAAGTACTGAGCTGTGCTAACATGCAAGAGACGACACTCACCGACTTTGCCGGATCGACGCTGACGATGCAGTACCACCCTGATGGGCAGCCGTGTCAGCGTTGCGGTCAATCGGCCGAGCGCCGCTGGATCGCAGACGGCCGCCTCGTCTGTCCACAGTGCAAGGCCTGGACGGAGTCCGAGTGAGAGTTGGCTGGTGCGATTGCGCTCAGGGCTCGCGTCCTTTGATCAGAACGAGGATCGCCACAATGCCGACAAGCGCGATTGCACCACCAAGCACTATGAGTCCGAACTGCCCGCCTATCCCTGAGTCGTCGGGGTCAATGACGGTAACCCGCACCGGACCGGCGGTTCGATCGTTCTTCTCGGCAGTCAGGTTGAACTGTCCGGCTGTGGTTGCGTTAAGCGTCGCTTCGCCGTTCTCGTCGGTTTCCACCGTTTCCTCCCCGAGTGAAACCGTGGCGTCCTCAACCGGTCGCTCGTACTCGTCTGTTACCGTGACCCGTAATGTCTCGTTTATGACGATATTGTCGTTATCTGGGGTCACTACCAGGTCTTGGAGGCGTGTCATATTCGTGGTCAGCTCCCGATCGTCCTCTTCGAGATCAAGTGAGCGATTGACCGACTCGTATCCGTCCTTACTGAACGATATCGTGTAGTCGGTATTGACCGGCAAGGAGAGCGTCCGTGCACCGCGATCGGCCGATGTCCGTGTTGTTAACACCGTTTCATCATCGCTGATGACGCGAATGTTTGCGCCGATGCTCTCGTTGAGGACCGCATCACGCGTTCGCACGTCAACGTCGGCGCTATCGCTCGTCAGTAGGATGGTCTCGGTGGTCTCGTTGTCAACCTGGAGTTCGGTCCGCACTGAAGTGTATCCGGGACGTGTCACCTCGACATTGTAATCGCCGGCCTCAATCACCGGCGTTTCGAATGTCCCGTCGGTGCCGGTCATGCCGTTGGCTGCCAACCGGTCGGCACTCCGCTTCCACATCCGAACGGTCGCGTTCTGTAGTGCTCCCTCGGAGTCGACAACCTCAATTGTCGCTTCGGCCTTTGGATAGAGGGTTGTCTCGACCCGGTCGCCCTCGTAGTCCTCAACCTCAATTGGATGGTTTCTGATGTACTCCTCGTGGCTGATCTGGATGGTCAAATCCTCGTCGCGCGGCACCTCCATCCGCGCGACCCCGTCGACTAGCGATGGGCTGGATGTTTCGTTGTTGTCCCACTGTGCTGTCACTGTTGCGCCAGAGACCGGATCATCGTCGGGCGTTGAGAGCTCAACCTCAAGGACAACCCGGTCATCGGACTGCGCCGCAGCGGCCCCGGCGCCAACACCGATGGCGACCACAATGACGGCTATGGCGACAAGCGCAATACTCGCGCTTCGAAGCCGGTACATACGTGAGTGGTGGCGATGCCCCTCCTTAAACACGTTCGGATATCTGCCGTCGCAACGGTGACCGACACGAACGCTGATTATTCTCCGGTGGAAATCCCGATACGATGGTTACGTGGAAGCGGGACTTCGCGAGTGGACTCATCGTACTCGCCCCGGTGATCATCACCGTCTGGGTGGTTGTGTGGCTTTACAATACCATCGCGTCAACGCCATTTCTGGCCGTTATCGACGAGGCTCTCTTGGCCCAACTCGGCGCCGCCTGGGCGGTAGAGTTCGTCCGTGTGATCCTCACGCTGGCGGTGTTCCTGTTGGTTGTTCTCGCGGTCGGCTATCTGATGCGCACCGCCATCGGATCGGTCGTCGAGTCCCGCATTGATCGGGCGATCAACCGTCTCCCTGGGCTTCGGATGGTCTATAACGCCTCGAAGATGGCCGCCGAAACCGCACTCGCAGGGACCGACTCATTGCAAGAGCCGGTCAAGATCGAGCCCTGGGATGGTATGCAGATGACTGCCTTCCGCACGGGCAAACGGACCGACGACGGACGGGTGGTCGTGTTCATGCCTACCGCCCCGAATATCACGACCGGATTCGTCATAGAGGTTGATGAACAGGATATCACCGAGACCGACGAACAGGTTGAGGACGCGCTTACCCGACTGCTGAGCGCCGGATTCGGCGACAGCCGTCGGGGTGCCGACTCCCCTGTCCCCGGTGGGTCGTCACCGACGCCCGACAGCCCGACCCCGGACATCGATGACTAGCCGTCCTGTAGGCGACGGTTTTTATGTCTCGCTTCCATGCCTCTTGGTACGCGAACCCGCCCCAGTGTAAAAGTTGAAATGAATATTAACATTTTTGCGGTGGCACCCTGACACCTGATATACATGTCTGATGAGGTCGCTAAAGGGCTCGAAGGCGTCGTCGTTGCGGAATCCGAGTTGAGCTACATCGATGGCGCGGCAGGGAAACTACTCTATCGTGGCTATCCGATCCAGGAACTGGCCGAGCGGGCGTCCTTCGAGGAGGTTCTGTATCTGCTCTGGGAGGGCGACCTCCCGACGCGCGAGGAACTTGAGACCTTCTCGACGCAGATCCGCTCTGCACGCTCGATCACGCCGGGGGCGATCGACACGCTCGAAACGCTCGCCGAGGAGGGTGCTCACCCGATGGTGGCCCTCCGGACAACCGTCTCGGAACTCGCGACCTCCGATCCGGACCACGACGCCGATCCGCGCGATCTTGAGGCGACCCGACAGATGGGCCGCCGGATCGTCGCGAAACTGCCGACGATTCTCGCTGCCTACGAACGCGCGCGACAGGGCGAACCGATCCTTGAGCCCAACCCCGACCTCGGACTCGCAGCAAACTTCCTGTACATGCTTACTGGCGCCGAACCGGATCCGATCGGTGCCGAAACGTTCGACCAGGCGATGATCCTCCACGCTGACCACGGGCTCAACGCCTCAACGTTCACCGCAATGGTGATCGCCTCGACGCTTTCCGATATCTACGGGTCAGTGACCGGCGGCATTAGTGCGCTGTCGGGGCCACTTCACGGCGGAGCCAACCAGGATGTCATGGAGATGCTCATCGAGATCGATGAGACCGGTATCGACCCAATTGAGTGGGTCACACAGGCGCGTGACAACGGCCACCGTGTCCCTGGGTTCGGCCATCGCGTCTACGACGTGAAAGACCCCCGGGCCCAGATCCTTGAGCGCCGGAGCCAGGAACTCGCCGAGGTGGGCGAGTCAAAGTGGTATGAGTACACCGCGACAATCGAGGAGTACCTCTCTGATGAGCTCGGTCTCGGCGAGCAGGGCATCGCGCCGAACGTCGATTTCTATTCGGGATCGGTCTACTACCAGCTCGGGATCCCGACGGACCTCTACACTCCGATCTTCGCGATGAGCCGGGCGGCCGGCTGGGTCGGGCACGTGCTTGAGTATCGCGAGGACAACCGGCTCATTCGTCCACTCTCGAAGTACACCGGCCCGAAGTCAGCCACGTTCGTCCCGCTAGAGGAACGGGAGTAACCGCCAGTAATACGGGCTGACAACGGCCTCAATGGCCGCTGCGATGACAAAGAGGATGAACAGCCCGAGGAGCACGCGGTAGGCTGTCTCAATTTCACCCGCAAGTCTGCCGCGACTGGCTGTCCCGGTGGCGTAGTGCCAGGCGATGACACCCAAGTGCAGTCCGACCCCGCCGGAGATGAGCAACCCGGGTATCTCGACGAGTCCGTGTGGAACCACAAACGCAAGCAGCACCGCCGGAGCAACCTCCAGTTGAAACAGTGCCCCCAGGAACGCGCCGTTGAATCCAAGCGAGAGTATCGCTGGTACACCTAGACCTAGTCCGGCAAAACTCTGTGCGGCGGCGACCTGCCAGTTGTTGGCGGCGTAGCGAACAAACTGTCCGGGTGGTGTCGTTCCTTCAAGCCGTTGTTCGATCGATGCGGTGAAGACTCCCGTCATTGTGCCACCGGCAACCCATCCAAGCCCGACCGCGCCGCCGAACACTACTCCGGCAACGAACACGTACCGCCACCGATCGGTGGTGAATCCAAGAAGGGCCTGCCACCCGGTAGCGAGTCCACGCCGTATGTGACGCCGAACAGATCCAGGGTGTGATGTCTCCTGTGGTACGTCAGCGTACACAGCCAGTTTACACAGATCTAGCAGGGGCCAGAGACCGAGAATGAGTACGAGTGGCCCCGCTGTCGCCCCTCCGATCACAGCCAGCACCGACGACACCACCCCGACGACAACGAACGCCGTGACGGCAAGTCCGCCGTATCCAAGCACGGCGCCCGGTCGGCGACGCGCGTACCCAAGCGTGTTCCGGAGCGCACCGAATACACCCACGTTGTCAACGACCACCGCTACGCTGGCGAAGGCGAACACCAGCCGGACCGCCGGAACCACTACGAGTGCCCCGAGGACGCCAACAGCACCGACGAGCACCCCCGCCACCTCAGAGGCAAGCGTTAGGGCCAGCCCGAGGCCACCGATGACGCCCACGTATCCAGTATAACTCATCACCTCCGCGACGACCAGTCCAATGAATGTTCTTGTGTCACGGAACGTACCGTCAACGGCATCACGCACACCGTCGCGTCCTCTCAACCCTCCGTAAGCCCCGTGTAGCTGTCCGGCAGAGACGGCCGCATTCAACGTGATTAGGACACCGAGTGACGCGAACGCAGCGACCGCAAGCGGGACAGTCACCTCCGGGATGAGAAGCACCGCCTGTAGTTGCTCGATCTGACTGGTCGAGAGCGACACGTCCGTTGGCTGGTCAATCGGAATCGGCCCGACGTCCGCAAGTAGCGTCGTGATTGTATCGATCCGCCCCGTCTGCCAGAGCACGAGGTATCCAATCGCCACGGTGATCAGCGGCAGTGTCCGGGCCACCATCGGGACGGCTGTCCCAAGAAGATAAAATGGGAGCACGTCCCGCGACTGCGACACGTACGTCCGGTAGGCTGCCCGGACGGCAGCACCCAGTTGCATCATCCCTCCGTATCCGCGGCCAACCAAAGAGCGTTGGGTGGCCGTCCATCCCGACCAAGTGTTCCGGTGTCAATCCCCGGATTTTAGCCAATAGCATCCATCTTCCCGGTATGCTTTCGATCGACGATGTCCGCGCGGCGCGCGAGCGGGTCGACGACATCGTGCGACATACTCCACTTGAGCGTTCACACGCGTTTTCGGCACAGACTGGAGCGGAGGTCTATCTCAAACTTGAGGTCTTCCAGCGCACCGGTGCGTTCAAGATTCGTGGAGCGAGCAATCGCATTCGGACCCTCTCGCCGGAGGCACGCGAGGCCGGCGTCGTGACCGCCAGCGCCGGCAACCACGCCCAGGGTGTTGCACTCGCGGCCGCCCGCTCGGGTGTCGACGCGACAATCGTCATGCCCGAGTCGGCGCCGATCTCGAAGGTCCAGGCAACGCGAAACTATGGGGCTGAGGTTGAACTCTTCGGGGTCGATTACGACGCGGCGGCCGATCGGGCGCACGAGATCGAACACGAGGAGGACCGCACCTACGTCCATGCCTTCGATGATCCGATGGTCATGGCTGGCCAGGGCACCCTCGGACTCGAAATCGCAGAGGACCTTCCTGACGTTGATCTCGTGGTCTCTGCCATCGGTGGCGGCGGGCTGATCAGCGGCGTTGCGACGGCAATCAAGGCCGAGACCGGCGCCCGGGTCGTCGGGGTTGAAGCCGAGGGGGCTGCCAGCGTACCCCAGTCACTCGCTGCTGGTCGTATCTACGAACGTGACGCCGTCGAGACGATCGCCGACGGAATTGCGACCCGTCGCGTCGGCGACCAACCGTTCGAGGTTATCCGCGAGCGGGTTGATGATGTCGTCACGGTTTCTGACTCAGAGATTGCACGGGCGATGATGCAGTTGCTTGAGCGCTCGAAGGTCCTCGTTGAGGGGGCCGGCGCTGCCCCACTGGCGGCGCTGCTTTCGGGGGCGATCGACTACGATGAGGGCGAGACGGTGGCCATCGGTCTGTGTGGCGGAAACGTCGATCTCAATACGGTCACGACGGTCATCATGCGTGGGCTCATTGAGGCCGGCCGGTATGTTCGTCTGCGGACCGTTCTTCGGGACCGTCCGGGCGCACTCCGCGATTTGATCGATGTGATCGCCGAACTGGGGGCGAATATCTACGCCATCCAGCACGATCGGACCTCCCGCGAGATCGGGATGGACGACGCCTGGGTCGAACTCGATCTGGAGACGCGTGGTCCCGATCACGTCGATACGGTGCTTGAGGGACTTGATGCGGCGGGCTACGAGGCCGAGCTGCTGGTGTAGGTCGGGCGGTTCTTATCCGTTCGTCTGCAATCCTGTCTGTATGTCGCTGGTCGCGTTCGACTTTGACGGCACGCTGTCGGAGTCGGAGATGACGGTGTTACTTGCAGAACAACACGGTGTGACCGACGCGGTCGCCGAGATCACCCGGCAGGCGATGAACGATGAACTCGATTACGCCGAGAGCCTCCGACGTCGCGTCGGACTGCTTGAGGGTCTCCCGGCGACCGAGGCCCAGGCGGCCTTCGATGCCGTGCGGCTCCGTCCGGGGGCAGGTGACCTCATTGCGGCGTTATCCGCGGCCGGCGTCGAGACCGCCATCCTGACTGGCGGGTTCCGCCGTGGCGTTGAGGCGGCGCTTGATGCTGCTGGTGTGTCGGTCGATCACATCATCTCGAATCGAATCATCATCAACGATGACGGCGTTACCGGCACTGTCGAGGGGCCGCTCATCGAGGGAACCAAAGACGACGCGCTTGCGGATCTCGTGGCGACGACCGGCGTCACCGAGACCGTCGCGGTCGGCGACGGTGCCAACGATCTCCCGATGCTTGCGGCTGCCGATCTCTCGATCGGATTCGACCCTCACCCGGCGGTCGCCTCAAGCTGTGATCTCCTCGTTGAGGATGTGGCCGCGTTGCGCCAGACCTTCGAGGAGCACAATCTCCTTTGACCTCCTCTCCGCCCTGAAGGGCGAAGATTCCCACGGCACCGCGCCGCTGAGTTGGGAGTTTCAGGGTTGCAGTCCAGTCGGCAT